>CACZOL010000184.1 GCA_902782705.1 uncultured Selenomonadaceae bacterium | reverse complement strand
GCTGCTTGAAAAAGAAAAAGGCGGCGACGCGTTGCTCGCAAAGATTTACGATAAGCGTGACTTCCTCGTCAAGCGCTCCCAGTGGATCATCGGCGGCGACGGCTGGAGCTACGATATCGGCTACGGCGGTCTCGACCATGTACTGGCCTCCGGCGAGGACGTGAACGTCTTGGTGCTCGACACCGAAGTTTACTCGAACACGGGCGGTCAGTCGTCGAAATCTACGCCGGCGGCGGCCATCGCACAGTTCGCAGCCAGCGGCAAACGCACGAAGAAGAAGGATCTCGGCATGATGGCCATGAGCTATGGCTACGTCTATGTCGCACAGGTCGCGATGGGCGCGGACAAGAACCAGACCTTGAAAGCCATCTGCGAAGCGGAAGCTTACAACGGCCCGTCCCTCGTCATCGCCTACGCGCCGTGCATCAACCACGGTATCCGCGCGGGCATGGGCAAGAGCCAGCGCGAGGAGGAAAAGGCGGTCAAATCCGGCTACTGGGCGACCTACCGCTACAATCCTGAGCTGGTCGGCACGGATAAGAACCCGTTCACTCTCGACTCAAAGGAGCCGACGGAGAGCTTCCAGGAGTTCCTGCAGGGCGAGGTACGCTTCAGCTCGCTGAAACGCGCGTTCCCGGAAATCGCGGAAGAGCTTTACGCGAAGACCGAGCGCGACGCAAAAGCGCGTCTTGAAGGCTACAAGAAGCTCGCAGGGCAGGCGTAAAACGAAAGAAAGAACAAAAGCGGCGCTCCATTACGGAGCGCCGCTTTTTTTGCGTGCGATTTCTCGTTTCCTAATCTTCGTATTTCAATACGATCTCGCCGTGCTGGCGCGTGGCGTTCATATCGATGACGCGCTGATTCCGCGAGCCTCGGAAGCGCAGCGTAAGGTCGCGCTCACCGAGAATGAACGGGCCGTCGACAAGCACATCCAGCTCGTCGAGCAACGCGTCCACGTCCGGATTCTTCATTTCCGTCAACGCTTCCAGCGTGTAGCCGGTATAACTCCAGACATCGAGCCCCAGCGCGCGGGTTTCCCGCGCAAGATGCGTGAGCGGCACAGGCTGGACAAACGGCTCACCGCCGGAAAATGTGATGCCCGAAAGCAGCGGATTTGCCCGAAGCGCCATCAATATCTCTTCCGTATCGACGAAATAGCCCCCGTCCATCGGCCAAGTTTTCGGATTATGGCAACCCTGGCAATGATGCGGGCAGCCTTGCGTGAAGACCGTGAAGCGGTAACCGTCGCCGTCGACGACGGAATCGTTGATTGTTCCGGCAATGCGTATCTCCATGCCGCGAACCTCCCGAAGAGTGATTTCGTACAACTGCAACCATCGTATAACTGTTGGGAATATATTCAGCTGTTGAGGAATTTTTCCGTCTGCCTAGGAAAAGTGTCCGAAGTCGTAGTCAGAGCGCTACGTCGAGGACACTTTGACAACGGCAGACGGGAAAAAAACCAACAGATGCCGTCGTAAAAACTGCCCCGCCGGGGAAGGCAGGGCAGAAAGGGGAAGTCCCGATGCGGGGTGCATCAGGGCTTGGACGTTTCCGGCACTTTCTTTTGGGGAAGAAAGACCTTCCGCGCCCTATTTCAAGAGAGAGCGCTCCGCTTTGCTTGGGGAAGCGCCGCAGAGTTGGGGTGCCCCCTCAGTGAAGGCCATGCTTTACGCGGTCATGCTCTTCGGCGCGTTTCGCGTTGTTGAAACGATCGAGCGTGCCGACCAGATAACCGGTGATGCGCCGAATGCGCTGGAACTGCGGAGGACGAAGCGTGTAGTCAAGCGCAACATTGTCACCGCTCTCCGCCGAGATTTCAAGCGACTCGATCTCATCGCGCTGATTGTCGCGATGAATAAAATCCAAGTATGCCAGAATCTCCTGCTCAGAGATATTGTCTATCCCCTTGACGGTGACGTCTGTTCCATTAACTATCATCTTTGCTTCTTCCTTTCTTGTTTCAAACTTATCTCAGTCAGAGAACTGAGATTATCAATTCCCGCAATGAATACGGGGAATGACCTGATGATGATGATGTTCGGCCTCGGTGCGCCCGCAGCGGGGGCAAATGTCGCCGATCAAGCCGTTGTATCCGCACACAGGATCGCGGTCCACAGGGTGGTTGACGGAGCCGTAGCCGACGCCATTGTCATGCATGCAACGGATAATCGCCTCGAACGCCTTGACGTTCTTCGTCGGGTCGCCGTCCATCTCCACATAACTGATATGACCGCCGTTCGTCAGCGCGTGATACGGACCTTCGATGCGGATCTTGTCCACGGCGGCAATCGGGAAATAGACCGGCACATGGAAACTGTTCGTATAATAGTCGCGGTCGGTAACGCCCTCAATCTCGCCGTAGCGATGACGATCGATGCGGACGAAACGACCCGAAAGCCCTTCCGCAGGCGTCGCGATCAGGCTCCAGTTCAGCCCGCTGCGCTGCGCCTCGTCGTCCATGCGCTGCCGCATGTGGCCGATGATACGAAGTCCAAGCTTCTGCGCGTCTTCCGATTCGCCGTGATGTGCGCCGATCAGCGCTTTCAAGCACTCCGCAAGCCCGATGAAGCCCACCGTCAGCGTACCGTGCTTCAAAACTTCCGCCACGCTGTCGTCCGGCTCCAGCGCGTCCGAGTCAATCCAGACGCCCTGCCCCATCAGGAACGGATAATTGCGGCACCGCTTCGAGCACTGAATCTTGAAACGATGCAGGAGCTGACGAATCACAAGATCGATCACGTCGTCGAGCCCGTCGAAAAATTGCTCCTGATCGCCTTTCGCCTCAATGGCAAGACGCGGGAGATTGATGCTCGTAAAGCTCAGGTTGCCGCGGCCGCAAGTGACTTGCCGTGACGGATCATGCACATTTCCTATGACGCGCGTGCGGCATCCCATATAGGCGACTTCACTGTTGTAATCGCCTTCCTTATAGAATTGCTTATTAAAGGGTGCGTCGAGGAAGCTGAAATTCGGGAACAGCCGCTTCGCCGACACTTCCATCGCAAGCTGGAACAAATCGTAGTTCGGGTCTCCGGGGTTGTAATTGACGCCCTCTTTGACCTTGAAAATCTGCACGGGGAAAATCGGCGTCTCGCCGCTTCCAAGCCCCGCCTGCGTCGCAAGCAGGAGATTTCGTATGACCATGCGCGCTTCCGGCGAAGTGTCCGTGCCGTAATTGATGGAACTGAACGGCACCTGCGCCCCTGCGCGGGAATTCATCGTATTCAGATTGTGAACGAAAGCCTCCATCGCTTGGAACGTCGCATGATCGGTTCCTTTCCACGCGGCCTCCGTCGCGAAGTCGTGCGCTTTCGCCGTCGTTTCCTCGGAAATCGGCTGGAATCCGCTCTGCGCTTGGTGGGCAGGCAAAAACGCAATCAGGCGTTTTTTGTACTCGTCCATCACGGCAAACCGAACCGGTGCGTCCACACACCGCTCGATTTCCTTCACGAGAAGCTTCGCATCGTCCTGTTTCATGCCGAGCAGCATCGCAAAAGCGTCTCCCAGATGGGAGAAATATTGTTTGCGGAACGTCTTGGCAACGCCCGGCACCATCGCGTAATCGAAATTCGGGATCGACTGTCCGCCGTGCATTTCGTTCTGATTCGCCTGAATGGCGATACAGCCGAGCGCCGCATACGAACGAATGTCGTTCGGCTCCCTGAGGCAGCCGTGCCCCGTCGAAAAACCGTCCTTGAACAATTTCAGGAGATCGATCTGACAGCACGTCTCTGTCAGCATGTAAAAATCCATATCATGGATATGAATATCGCCGTTCAGATGCGCCGCCGCGATGTCCTTCGGCAGGATGCGATGCGTGATAAAATACTTCGAGCCTTCCGAGCCGTATTTCAGCATCGTTCCCATGGCCGTATCGGCGTCGATATTCGCGTTTTCGCGCTTCAAATCGGCGTCACGGGCATTCTTATAGGTCAGCTCATCGTAAATGTCCATGAGGTCGACTTCGGCCTCACGAATGCTCGTATGCGCGGCGCGATACAAGATATAGGCCTTCGCAGTCGACGCGTAGTTGTTCTTGATGAGCGCGCGCTCCACGGCGTCCTGGATATACTCGACGCCCGGCGCTTTCTTGTCGGCGACGCTGCGAATGACGCTGCGCGTCAACGCGTCAAGCTGCCGCTGGGAGAACGTCGCGTCCGTCGATTCGAGATTCGCCTTCTGGATCGCGTTCGTAATCTTGCTTGCGTCAAACGGAACGATTTCGCCGTTCCGCTTCTTGATATTCTTGATAACGGGCGTCGGTGACATCCGTAAATTCCTTCTTTCCTAACTGTTTACGGGGCTCATCCCCGCTTCGCAGGTTCATTACGGATTATACAATATCTACCTCCCTCCGTCAAGGGAAAACACAAGATATTGTTGTTTTTTATTTTTTTATCCACAAGGAGCGAAGGAAACGAATCGCAAAAAACCGCCGATCATGAAATCTGGCGGCGGTTATGCACAAAAAGGCAGTGGATAATTATTTCGTTTTTGTGGATAAAAGGGCGTCGCCATTCTCCGTCCGTACGGTACGGATCGGGAACGGAATCACTATCCCCTCGTCTTCAAAACGTTTCTTCAGCGCCTTGATGAATTCATGACGAATCAAATATTGATTGCGAAACGAGGACGTATGCAGATTGACGTTGAAAATGACCGACGAGTCGCCGAACGTATGGAAGCGCACCGAGGGCGCGGTAGGCGAGCCCTCAGCCGCGTCCAACGCGGGATCGAGACGGGCGAGCACTTCCCGCGCGGTCTCCAGCGTCACGCGCTCCACCCCGTCGAGATCGCTGTCGTAAGCGACGCCCACCGTCACGGTAAACGCCACGTCCTCGACGCTGGTCCCCCCCGCCACGCCCATATCGTAATTCGTGATGATCGAGGCGGCAAGTTTATTGTTCGGGACGATGACGATGTTATTCGTGACCGTGTGGATTTTCGCAAAGCGCCATGTGATATCGATAATCTGCCCTTCCGAGCCGCCCTCAAGCCGGATATGATCGCCGATGCGGATTTGTTTGGTCAGCAGGATATGAAGTCCCGCGAAAAGATTTGCCATCGTATCCTGCAAACCGAGGGCGATGGCCATACCGCCGACGCCGAGCGCAGTCAGGAGCGGCGTGATCGATACGCCGTAAGCGTCCAGCACGATGATGGCGGCGATGATGTAGACAACCGCGCCGACGAGATTCAACAGCAAAGAAGTCGAAGCGCTGCCGCCGTCCGCCCCCATGCTGGTTTCAATCGCACGACAAAGCGCCCGCTGAAGGAAGGTTGCCGCACTCCATACCCAGAGCGTGAACAACACGCAAAAAACGATGTACCGCAGATAATCGGAAAGCGGCGCCGTATGGGCGGCCCAATTCAGCCCCAGCAGGAATCCCCATATCGCAGGCAAATTCCCGAGCGAACGCAAAAGCGAGCCGACCAGCGGCGCATCCGCAAAGCGCCCGCGCCGAACCGCCGCTTTTACACGGTGCGCGATCGCACCTCCGAGAAGCGTCCCCAGCAAGATCACGCCGACAGGCAAGAGCACCATATCACGAAAAAAAAGCCATGTATATATATCGGAAAGCCCCAATCCCTCTTTCAAAAAATCCGAAAGCCCCAAGCCATTCCCTCCTCATACTTTGCAGCAAATATCGCAAATCTTGACTGCGAGTCGCATCAAAATTCTCTTCTTATTAGCATTGTAGCATATAAACATGAAAAAAACAGGCAGAGACACGAAGCTCTGCCTGTCGTCAGACTGCGTATATTATATGTATACAAAATTCTATTTCCTCACGGCATAAACCCCGTTCCTTTACGATGACAGGCGCGTACGAGAACGTTCCCGCCGAATTTCTAAGCAAATTCTCATGCCGTTTCCCTTGAATCTCCAGAAAAGGTTTGTTATAATGTCTGCGATAAAAAACAACCGCATTTTCGCGGTGGAAACAAAAAGGAGACAAAAAAATGATCAAACTCGAAAAGAAGCACATCAAGATTTTCAGCGTCGTGATTGCGGCAGTATTCGTAGGCAGCGTCGTTGCGCTGGCGCTCACGCAGATGGGCGGCATGGTCGGCGGCACGGCTTCGGCAGCGTCCACCAGCGTCGGCGTCGTCGATTTCCGTCAGGTCATGGCTCAGTCCACGGAATTTCAGGATGCCCGGACAAAACTGGATTTGGCAGCGTCCGAAGAGCAACAAAATTTCGAGTCGAAGACGGCAGGTATGAGCGACGAAGAAAAAGCGAACGCGTTCCAGCAGGCGCAGGAGCGTTTGGCGAAGAAGGAAGAAGACCTGCTCGCTCCGATCCAGAAGAAGATCGAAGCTGAGATCAAGTCCGTCGCCGAGGCGAAGGGGCTTCAGGTCGTTATCCACAAGGCCGCAGTCGCTTACGGCGGAACGGACATCACGCAGGACGTCATTCGCAAACTGGCGAAGTAAGTTTCTGCGAAGGAACTATACGCAATTTTTGTACCGAGCGTAACTGTACGCTCGGTACTTTTCGATAATGAAAGGGCGTGGCACGATGAGGAGCGAGGAAAACCGCCCGGCGGAGGGCGGACGAAAGCCGTTGCTTGTCGGCCTTTTGACGCTCGCCCTGATCGGCGGCATTGCCGGCGGCTGGCTCTGGCTGCACCCGGGCGACAAGGCTGCTCCGACCTCCGCCGCGAATGCTTTGACGACGGAAGCCGGTTTTGTGAGGCTCGGCGAAGCGGCGAAGGCGCACCCCGACTATAACACGCTGCTTCGTCTGCGCATGGAACGCGAAGAACTTGCGGTGAAGCTCGCCCGCGAAGAACGGCGCCTGCTGGCCATGACCGCGCCCGACGCAATCAAAAAGCCTTTTGACGACGCCGTCGAACAAAAAAAGAAGCAGGTTTTGCTCCAGGAACACCGCGAATTCCTGGAAAAGCTCGCCGAGGCGGAAAAAGCGAAGCGCGAAGAAACGCGCGCTCTGTACGAAGCGGCACGGGACGAGATCAACGCCGCGTATTTCAACGAGATCTTCAATACGCAGCTGAAACTCGACAACGCCGACATCATGCGCCTATCCGCCGATACGATCGCCGACCTGAAACGCCATCTGGAAAATCTCCAGCGGGAACGCGGTCGTCATCAATTCGATCTGCATCAAAAATACGAAGCGGAAATCCGCGCGTACAAGGAATCGCTGGCGGCGGAACACGGCATATCGCTTGCGGCGCTGGAAGCGTCCACGGACGAGCGGCTGCGCGCCGAGGAAATGCGAAAGCGCAGTGAAGCACAGGTACGCAATCTCAACGCGCTGCAGAAGAACATGTTGGACGCGACCGAGCTTCGAATCCGCATACAGGAATCGAGGAGCGCTCTCCGCGCGAAAGAACGGGAAATATCCGCGCTGGAAGGCGGCCTGACGGCGGATCTCGCAAGCAAGGCGGCAAAACTCGCCGCCCTGCATCATCTTTCCGTTATATATGCCGCGCCCGTAGCAGACGCGTTCCCGTCCGCCGACAATCCCTTCGCGGGGCTCCAAGTCATCGGCGGTACGGCGCTCGACCTGACGGATGAACTGACGCAGGAAATCACGAGCAGCGCAAAAAAACAAACCAACATATCAAAATAGGCGTGGATATCGAAATTCTCCACACTCCACTCTAAATTAGAAACGAGGCATACAATGATGAAGTTAAGCAAGCTGGCGCGAGGCGTCGGCGCTGCGCTGCTGCTGGCGACGCCTTTATGGATCGCCGGCTGCGACGACAAGCCCGCCGTCATCGGCTACTACAACGCAGACCGCATCGAACGCGAAGCGGGACAGCTGAAAGCCCTGCAGGAAGAAGGCACGGCAAAGCTCAAAGAGAAGCAGACAGAGCTGGAAGGGAAAATGAAAGAGAAACAGGCCGCGCTGGAAACCAAATTCCAGCAGAAGCAGTCGGAAATCGAGGCCAAATTCCAAGCCAAGGAAGACGAGTTCAATCAAAAGGTCCAAGCGAACCCGCCCACGTCCCAGGAAGAATCCGACCGTCTGCAGGCGGAGGCCGACGAGCTTGGGCAGACGCTCCAGAAGGAAGCTGAGACCGAAATGCAGAAGCTCCATGAGGAAGCGGCCGCAGAGGCGCAGCGCATTCAGCAGGAAGCGCGCATCCAGATGCAGGGGCTCCAGACGCAATACCAGATGCAAATGCGTCAGAAGCTGGACAACGCCGTCGATGAAATCGCGCGGGCGAAAAAAATCGACGTCGTGATGGACAACAGCATCATGCAAAAGACGGTGCTCTCTGGCGGCGTCGACATTACGGAAGATTTGCTGGAAAAGCTGAAATGAGGAAAGCACGATGAAAATGACGTTGGGACAAATCGCGAAACTCGTGGACGGTCGACTGGTCGGGGACGCCTCGGTTGCCGTCGAAGGCGCGGCGAATCTGGAAGGCGCGCATGAAACGGACGTCACATTCGCGGTGGAACCGCATATTCAAGAAGCGAAAGCGGTCAAAGCGGCAGCCATTCTCCTGCCGGAGGGCGTCGAGGAATTTCCGATCCCGTCGATCTACGTCGCCGATCCGCGCGCGGCTTTTGCCAAGCTCCTTGAAGCGTTTACGCCGCCGCTGGTATTTCCGGACGGCGTCAGCGATCTCGCCTACGTCGCTCCCGAAGCGCGCGTCGCCGACGACGCGACGGTCATGCCGTTCGCCGTGGTGGACGCGCACGCCGTCGTCGAATCCGGCGCCGTGATTTACCCGCACGTCTATATCGGCCAGTACGCAACCGTCGGCGAATGCTCCGTGATTTATTCGGGTGCCACCGTCCGCGAATATTGCCGCGTCGGAAAGCGCGTCGTGATCCACAGCTCTGCGGTGGTCGGCGCGGACGGCTTCGGCTTTACCACGAAGGACGGCGTACATACGAAAGTGCCTCAGGTCGGAAACGTCGTCGTGGAGGACGACGTGGAGATCGGCGCGCACGTCGGTATCGACCGCGCGACGACCGGCTCAACCGTCATCGGCCGCGGCACGAAAATCGACAATCTCGTGCATATCGGACACAACTGCCATATCGGCGAAAACAATATCATCGTCGCGCAGACGGGCATATCCGGCTCGACCTCGACGGGCCCGAACGTGACCTTCGGCGGCCAAACCGGAACGGTCGGCCATATCCACATCGGCGGAAACTCCATGTACGCCGCGCGCAGCGGCATTATCGCCGATATGCCCGAGGGTTACATCGGCGCGGGCTTCCCCGTACAGACCCATCAGGAATGGCTGCGCATGCAGTCGGCGCTCCGAAAGCTCCCCGCGCTGATGAAACGGATCAAGGCGCTGGAGAAAAAAGCCGCGCAGCTCGAAGAGACCACGAAAGAGCAGGATTGAGGGCGACCCGTCATGCTGCTCTATTACTTTGAAAAGTTCCTGAGTTTTCTTTGCTGCCTGCTGCCGGCATCCTTCTGCGAATGGACCGGCAGGACGCTTGGCAAGATCACTTGGCTGTTCGTTCCCGCAAAACGCCGCAACATGGCGATAAGGAACGTCATGGCATGTCTCGGCGTTTCCCATGCGGAAGCCGAACGCATCGCAAAAGCGAGCTGGGTTCGTTTTGGGCCTATGCTCTTCGAGGTCATGCGCTTTCCGAAACTTCGCGGCCATCTTTCAGAGCACGTCGAGTTTGAGGGACTGGACACACTGAAAGCGTTTGCCGCCGAAGGCCGAGGCCTTGTCATGGCAACTTCCCACTGCGGCAACTGGGAGCTGCTCGGCGGCGCGCTGGCCGAAGCGGGCGTCCCGATTGTCGGCGTCGGTATGCGGCAGAAGGAATCGGGCTCCGACCGCTTCATCACGGAGTACCGCCGTCTTGTCGGTATGCGTACCGCTTACAAAAACGATGTGCGCGAGCTCTTTTCACTGCTGCGGGACGGCTGGGGGCTCGGTCTCCTGATGGATCAGGACATCGGGCGGCGCGACGGCGTCGTCATCGACTGGTTCGGCCAGCCGACGAACTTCGTTCAGGGCCCGGCAACCTTCGCGCGCCATCAAGATATTCCGATCTTCCCCGTTTACATCACCTATCTCGGGAACGGTCGTCATAAAGCCATCATCCGCGAACCGATTTTCGTGCCGCGCACCCGCGACAAAAAGGCGGACGTCCTCGAAGGCACGAAAGCGATCGCAAAGGTGCTGGAAGACCACATTCGCGCATATCCGAAAGAATGGTTCTGGCTGCATGACCGCTGGAAATCCGTACGTAATTGAAGACTGAGGTGTTCGGCTTGAAGCTCTCCTCATATCCGATATATTGGGCGTCGCTGGCATTCGGCGCTTTCTGCCGCGCTCTGCCCGCGTCTCTCGCGGAGCGTTTCGGGCGGCTTTTGGGCGCGGGCGTCTGGCATTTTCTGCCGGAACACCGAAAAACCCGCGCGCGCAAGAGCCTGCGCGAATATTTCGGCGCGGACGAGAAAGAGACGGAACGTATCCTGCGTGCCAGCCTCGAGCGATACGGCCCGATGGGCGTCGAAGTCATGCGCGAGCCGCTGATTGCCAAAGACGTGGAACGCTATATCGACTTTGAAGCGGATCCGGCGACCATGGAGGCACTGAAAAGCGGAAAAGGCGGCGTACTCGTGACGCTGCACAGCGGAAACTGGGAGCTTTTCGGCGTCGGCTTGGACCATTATGCCCCCGCCCCCATCGCGACGCTCGTAAAGCGCCAGCAGTTTGAAGCGTGGGATAAACTCGCACGCAAGATCCGCACCGTGCGCGTCATTTATCCGGACGAGACGCGTACCCTTTACCGCAGCGTACGGGAGGGCTATTTCGTAAATTTCCTGATGGATCAAGGCGTCCACGATAAAAAAGACGCGGTTCGAGTGGAATTCCTCGGACACACGACGATATGGACGCCCGCCCCGGCGACGCTCGCGCGGTTTTTCAGCGTGCCGATCCTGCCGATGTTCATTCACCGCCAGCCGGACGGCAAACACCTCATCACCATGCACGCGCCGATCCTGCCGAAAAAGACCGACGACAAGAACGCCGACCTCGTCGAGACGACGCAAGCCATCGTCCGCATCTTCGAGGCGCATATCCGAAAATATCCGGAAGACTGGAACTGGCTTTACAGCAAATGGCGCGACATACATTCGAGAAAAGAAAGGCTGCGTGAACACTGACCGATGAAACATTACCTTCGGCTGCTGAAGTATGTGCGGCCCTATCTGAAACGCGTTGGAGCGGCGATCATCTGCATGATTTTCGCGTCGGCGGCAAACCTCTATATGCCTTGGGTCATCAAGGATATGATCGACAAGGTGCTGGCCGAGCGCGACATGGACACGCTGAACTTGATCTGCGTCGGCATTCTCGTCATCTTCCTTTTACGCGGCTTTTTCTCCTTCTGGCAAAGCTACCTGATCTCCTTCGTCGGCGAGCGCGTCGTCACCGACATTCGCAACGCGCTGTTCACGAAATTCCAAAGACTGCCGATCTCCTACTTTGACCGCCACAAGACGGGCGAGCTGATGAGCTACGTCTCAAACGACGTGGCGGTGGTCCAGGACGCCCTTGTGAGCCGCCTGATCGACCTCGTCACGGAGGGATCGATCTTCATCGGTTCCCTGGTCATGATGTTCGTACTCGATTGGCAGCTCTCGCTCCTGACCCTTTTCACCGTTCCCCTCGTCGCGCAGTCCATCAAGATCTTCGGCAAGATGATTCGGGCTTCCGGCGCGGCGATCCAGGAACGCCTGTCGGAAATCACGTCGATGATGCAGGAAATCCTGTCCGCCGAGCGCGTCGTAAAGGCGTTCGGACGCGAGACTTACGAATCCGAACGCTACTACGGGCAAAACGAGCGAAATTTCGCGGCGACGATGAAAAATGTGCGCATTTCCAGCATGCTTGCGCCTACGATCGAATTCATCTCTGCGGCGGCTGCGACGGCGCTGATTTGGTTCGGCGGCAAGGAAGTCGTAGACGGACGCATCACGGCGGGTACCCTCGTCGCATTCCTGACTTACGCTATCAATATGGTCAACCCCATCAAGCGTCTGTCCCGCGCCTATGTGCATATCCAGCGCGGCATGGTAGGCGCGGAGCGCGTCTTCGGCGTGCTGGACCTGGAGGAAACCGTAGCGGACCGCCCCGACGCGATTGCCGTCGCCTCCGTCTCCGGCGCAGTGTCCGCCGAGGACGTCAGCTTCGCTTATGCTGCGGACGGTCCCGCCGCGCTGTCTCACGTCTCGTTCTCGGCGGAGCCGGGCCAGATCATCGCCTTTGTGGGGCCGTCGGGCGCAGGCAAGTCCACCATCGCAAATCTGATTCCGCGCTTTTACGACGTAACCGACGGCTCTATCTCCATCGACGGCCGCGACGTGCGCGATCTGACGATTGCCTCGCTGCGCGCCACCATCGGTATCGTTCCGCAGGAAACCATGCTCTTCTCTTCGTCGGTACGCGAGAATATCCGATACGGCCGACTCGACGCCACGGACGAAGAAATCGAGGCGGCGGCGCGCGACGCGAACGCCCACGACTTCATCATGGAGCTTCCGCAGGGCTACGATACGGAAATCGGCGAACGCGGCCTCACGCTCTCGGGCGGCCAGCGCCAACGCATCGCCATCGCCCGCGCGCTTCTGAAAGACCCGCGCATCCTGATTCTCGATGAAGCGACCAGCGCCCTCGACACCGAAAGCGAAAAAATCGTGCAGGCCGCCCTCGACCGCCTGATGATCGGGCGCACCTCCTTCGTCATCGCACATCGGCTCTCGACGATTTTCGACGCGGACCAAATCTACGTGGTCGATCACGGCAAGATCGTGGAACACGGCACCCATGAAGAACTGCTGGCGAAAGACGGTCTCTACGCGGACCTCTATCATCTGCAGTTCCGCAAAACGGACAAGGACGAAACGCCATGACCGAAAAAAATCGCGCGGCAGCGCCTCTCCCGCTCTCGGACGCGTCGCTGATCGGGCGCGGTCTGAGCAAAGCCGTCTACGCCCATCCTGACGACGCGGCGCTCTGCGTCAAGATCATCGAAAACGACAACCACGACTGGCGGCGGGAACTTTCCTACCGGAAAGTCAGGAAACGGAACGGCCTTGCAGACGGCGCGCTGCCCGCTTACTACGGTCCCGTGGAAACGACGCTGGGCGAAGGATTCCTCTTTGAATGTATCCGCGATTACGACGGCGCGCCGTCCGCCACGCTGGCGGATATACTTTCCGGCGAGGACGCGCAGCGTTTCGCGGAAGCCGCGCTCCCGAAACTGCGGCGGCTGTTGATGGAAGAGCGCGTTATCCTCTCCGATCCGAACCCAGATAATTTCCTCGTGCAAAAGAGCGCGCCGGACGCTTTCCGCCTGCGCGTCATCGACGGGCTGGGCACCCACGCGACGATTCCCCTGATGTACTGGTTCGACTTCATGGCGAAACACTATGTCCGACGGTTCTGGAATCGCCGCTTTCGCCAAAAACTCTCGGAAAAATTCCCGAATACACTGGAATTTGCCGGATTTTTATAAACAGAAAAAACAGAAGACATTTATGCAATAGGAAACAATGAATAAGTCAGGTCGTGACCTTGCCGAGGGATTTTTTCGTCAGGCAAGGAAAAGGGCTCGAAGTCGTAGCCGAGGAGCTACGTCGAGAGCACTTTGACGCAGCATGACGGAAAAAGAACCGGCTAGGGCGCGGCGGGACTTGTTCAGTGTTTCCTACAGAAAGGAGGTGCTTCCTTGGAGCATCAAACTACTTTGGCTTCGGAAATCACATACGCCGGCGTCGGGCTCCACTCCGGACGGGAAGTCCACATGCGGCTCCTTCCTGCGGCTCCCAATACGGGCGTCCTGTTCCGCCGATCCGATCTCGCCGCCCACCCCGTCGTACGCGCTGCCGCTCCGAACGTAGCGGCGACCATGCGCGCCACGACCATCGAGGAAGACGGCGTCCGTTTTTTCACCATCGAGCATTTGATGTCCGCCCTTTCCGCGGCAGGCGTCGATAACTGCGTCGTCGAACTTGACAGCGAAGAACCGCCCGTTGCCGACGGCGCGGCCCTCGTCTTTCTCGACCTCTTGGAAAAAGCGGGTGTAAAGACGCAGGACGAAGAGCGGGACATCATCGCCATCGACCGCGTGCTGCGCGTAGACGACGGCGACCGGTTTATCCTGATCATGCCTTACGACGGGTTCCGCATCTCTTTCACCTCGCTGAATCCGCATCCGTTGGCGGGTACGCAATACACAGACGTCGACGTTACGCCGGGCGCTTACCGCAAGGAGATCGCGCCTGCGCGCACCATCGCTTATGAAGGCGAAGTCGAAGCGCTCAGGAAAGCGGGCCTCGGCCTCGGCGGAACGCTCGAGACCGTCATCGTCTACAACGACGAACGCTGGCTGAACACACTGCGCTATCCGGACGAACTCGTCCGTCACAAGGCGCTCGACGTCATCGGCGACCTTCGGCTGGCCGGCGTCCTGCGCGGCCATGTCGTCGCCGTCAAATCCGCCCATGCGCTCAATACGGAGCTTGCAAAGAAAATCTACGCCGCCTATCGCGTTTAATCGCAGTCAGAATCCTTACTGCGATTTACGAGAGACGTATGATGAACCAAAAACACATAAAGGAGAGAACCATCATGATCCAGCTCAATACGGAAGACATCAAGAAAATCCTTCCGCATCGCCCGCCGATGCTCCTCGTGGACCGCATCATCGAGCTCGTACCTTTCGAGTCCGGCGTCGGCATCAAGAACGTCACGCTGAACGAACCGTTCTTCCCCGGCCATTTCCCCGGCAATCCGATCATGCCCGGCGTCTTCATTCTCGAAGCGATGGCGCAGGTCGGCGGCATCGCCATGCTCTACCCTGAGGAAAACCGGGGCAAGATTGCACTCTTCGGCGGCATGGAAAACGTCAAATTCAAGCGCCAGGTCATTCCGGGCGATCAGCTCATCATGAAAGCGCATATCGTCAACGTCGTCAAGAAAAACTTCGGCAAACTGCACGCCGATACCTATGTAGAGGATAAACTTGCCGCCACTGCCGACTTCATCTTTGCGCTGAAAAAGCCGGAAACCGGAGATTTTCAATCCTAATCCCACGGAAAAACGTGCGAAATCGCAATAATCAGAGTGAACCGCCTGATTATTCTCCCATATCGCCCGCCGCAAATCTCTCAAGGCGGCGATTATAAGGTTGTACGGCGTATTGGCACGTCGTTCCACTGCAAGGAAGCAAAAAGACGCCGTCAGGAAGCGGCAAAGGAGTTGAATCTAATGAGCGCAGAGAAAAAAGGCTCAAAGATACATGAAACTGCAGTCATCGCGCCCGGCGCGCGCATCGGAAAGGACGTGGAGATCGGCGCGTTTACCGTCATCGGCCCGAACGTCGAAATCGGCGACCGCACCGTCATCGCTTCCCACGCCCTCGTCACGGGCTGGACGACCATCGGCGAGGACTGCCAGATCTTTTCTTTCGCCTCTGTCGGCGAAGCCTCGCAGGATATGAAGTCCTGCGGCGAGAAAAGCTATGTGCGCATCGGCGACCGCACGAAAATCCGCGAATGCACGACGATTCACCGCGCCACCGGCGAAGGGCAGGAAACGCGCATCGGAAACGACTGCCTCTTGATGGCGACCGTCCATATCGCGCACAACTGCCTCGTCGGCAATCACGTCATCATGTCCAACGCCGCCATGCTCGCGGGGCATGTCGTCGTCGAGGACCATGCCGTCATCGGCGGCATGACCGGCGTCCATCAATTCGTCAAGATCGGCCGCAACGCCATGGTCGGCGGCATGTCCCGCCTCGTGCAGGACGTCGTCCCCTACACCATCGTCAACGGCCAGCCCGCCCAAGTCTACGGGCTGAACAACGTCGGCATCACGCGCGCGGGTATCTCGATGGAATCGCGCCGCGCGCTCAAGAAAGCGTACAAACTGCTTTACCGCTCCGGCCTGACGCTGGCAAAAGCAATCACCGTCATCGAGCAGGAAGTCGATTCCTGCGAAGAAGTCGAGCATTTCCTCCGCTTCCTGCGCGACGCCGAGCGCGGCATCTGCCGCAGCCACCACGACACGGACAAGGTGTGATCCATGGAAAAGATCGGACTTCTGGCAGGTACGGGACACCTGCCCATTGAGTTCGCGCGGGCGGCGAAAACAGCAGGGTACGAAGTCTGCGCCGTCGCCCTCCTGCCCGAAACGGACGAAAAGCTCGCGTCAGAATGCGCGAGCTTTCAATATATCAATATCGCCAAGCTCGGCGGTATCTTGAAACACCTGCAAAAAAACGGCGTGAAAAAAGTGACCATGCTCGGCAAGGTCACAAAAGAGCTCCTGATGAACGGAAAGCACGAGCTGCCCGACTTCAAGATGGTCACATTCCTCGCGACGCTGCCGAACCGCAAAGACGATACGATCATGCTCGGCTTCGTCCGGGAGCTGAACAAGGCGGGCATCGAAGTCCTCGACCAGACGGTGCTGATTCGCCTCCTGATGCCGGAGACGGGCTGCCTGACGAAGCGCAAGCCGACGGCCGACGAAGAAAAGGACATCGCTTTCGGCCTCCGTATGGCAAAGGAGCTCGGACGTCTCGACGTGGGACAGACCGTCGTGGTCAAAGGACTCGCGGTCATGGCGCTGGAAGCCATCGAAGGCACCGACGCCTGCATCGCGCGCGGCGGCGCGCTGGCAAGAGGGGGCGCCGTGGTCGTGAAGACGGCAAAACCCGCACAGGACCAAAGATTTGACGTACCCGCCGCCGGCCTGAAAACCGTCGAAACGATGATCGAAGTCGGCGCGAAAGTTCTCGCCATCGAGGCGGGGCGCACGCTCCTTGTAGATCGTGAAGAAGTCGTGGCCCTCGCCGACAAAAACGGAATCTCCATCGTCGCGGCGGAAACAAACGAACCGTAAACAAAAATAAAAGCAAACAAAAAAGACGGCGGAAACGCCGTCTTTTTTGTCTATTTATGGAGAGGAGTGGAAATTTAGAAGAGGAAGCGGACGCGGCTCCAGATTGTGTTCTGCTTAAAGTCGGTGCTGATCTGCTTGCCGCTGGAGTAACCAACGTAACCGATGATGTTCTTGAACAGCGTCACGTTGCCGGCCACATGCCAGCCCTTCTCATCCGACCCGTAGTAGTCATACGTCGGTACCAGCGCCGCGTACTGACCGAGGTGGTGATACCCGAGCTCAAGGCCCCAAGTGCCCGGCTTGCTTGCCTGCGCGCCCTTGTAGGTGAGATGGATATTATACGCATGGCGCTGAGAGCTGGCGTGATTGCCAATAACCTCTTTCTTGCCCTGGCTATTCTGCGCATAGGTACCGAAGAGACGGAAGTCGCCGAACTTATAGCCGAGACCCACCGTCCAGATATTGGCGGTCTTGTCGCCATACTTTCCAATCCATTGCTCGTCGTTCTTGAAATAATGGTAGCCGACGCCGGCAGAAAGATTATTCTTATTGTAGGTCAGTTCGCCGGCCACATAGCTGGAGGCGGGACTAGTGGTATTCATACGGCCTGCCGAAATGCGGAATTGCAAATCCTTACCGAAAGTCACGCGGCCGCCCGCCAACGCGGAGTCATCGTAAATCATGCCTTCATCGACGGTCGTGGTGTGCCAAAGCTTACCCAGTTCGATAAACGTGTTGCCATAGGTACCCTCGGCCGCAATCGTTTTCACATGGAAGTCGTTGCCGTCGATGTTCTGCGAATGCTTGAAGAGCGTCCGATGATTATCTTTGCCGTTCATGCCGCCGTAATAAATATACGCGCGGCCCGTCCAATGCTCATTGATCTTCATCTGCGGCTTCAGACGGAGCTGGACATACTCCTCGTTCCCGTCATCGATGCGTTCGCGTTTCTCCCGACGAACCTTCTTGAAGTTGAAGCGAATTTCGCCGACCCACTTCACGTTGTCCACTTTCTTTTCGAGATTGGCAACGCGGACGCCGAGATTGTTCAGCTCGTCAGCGAACTCGGCGGCCAGCTTGTCAACAAGGGCCTTGTCGGCGCCGGACGGATTCTTCGCCATGGCGCGGGCGATCATCTGCGCCATCTCATAGCGCGTGATCTCCTGGTCGCCGCGGTAGGTGCCGTCGCCGTAGCCTTCGATGACGCCGTCGGCAGCCAGCTGCGCCACCGCGTCATACGCCCAATGATCGGCAGGTACGTCCTCGAACGGGTTCGCCGCGGCGAACGTCGTGGAGGCTGCGCCAACGACGAGCGCCGTCGTCAACGCGGAG
>CACZOL010000183.1 GCA_902782705.1 uncultured Selenomonadaceae bacterium | reverse complement strand
ATGCGCTCCTGTATTCCGGCGCTTTGAACTCCAAGAAGCTCGAGCAGAAAGGGATTCTTCAAGCTAAAGGAACTGCTTCTTATGGCGGCATCGAGATTTACAATGACCGCGCGAAGAAGTTCACTTGGGGTATTGGCTACCATCAGTTCCGTCAGAAGGAATTGAAGGATCTGACCACTAAGGATCAGCTGGGCGTTCTCGGTATCGGTCTCGCTTATAAGTTCACGCCTGACCTGAAGTTGACGGGTGCTTATTCCCGCGCGCTGAACGCTGACCATGTTGCGGGCGCGAATGCTTGGAAGGGCGAGCAGAAGCAGTCCTACTCCATCGAGCTCGCCTACAAGGGCGCCGATGCGAAGAAGGTCAATTCCTGGGGCGCGTTCATTGCGTATCGTCAGCTTGGTGCGTTCTCCAGCACGGGCTGGAACACCTACCATCTGAATGGCCCGCAGTGCTCCGGCGAGCGCGGCTTCGAGATCGGCCTCTCCTGGGCGCCGATGAAGAGCGTCACGGGTATCGTTCGCTACTTCAAAGGCCGCGAGATGGGTCTCCGCAAGGGCGACGCGAACCACGACGTCAACGCGATCTTCACCGAGTGGAACTTCCTGTTCTAAGATTTACCAAAAGGTATCAAAAAAGCTGCCGCTTCGCGGCAGCTTTTTTCTATGCGTTTCTTCTTTTTTCCGACGGGGCTTCGCATTCTTCTCCAAAGGGGCTTCGCCCCTTTGAAACCCCACTTAGTGGGGCACGCCCCCCTAAGAACCCCCTAAAGGGCCTGCGGGCCCGAGGATACCGCGGCATTGGATAATTTGAACTTCGACGCTCGTTTATCCCGCGACTCAGCCTCTTGGCTCGTTACACGGGAAACCAAGTTTGCGGATTAGAAATCCTTAAAACGCAAACTTTTTGCCAATATCCTTTAGCGCGACTAGGAAACACAATCGCCCAAGCTGATATGAGGTTCTTTCGCGGTCAGAAGCGCACAGGCTCGCCGCGTGCAGCTTGCTGTGCGCGGCAAGCCACTGCGCTCGCGGGAGCTTCGCTTCCGCTTTGGGAGGATTCAAAAGGAGGGCGCAGTCCTCCTTTTGTGGGGATACAAAGGGGCGAAGCCCCTTTGTAATAAACAAATAATAAGACTAAAAGTCGCGGAAAACGAGTGCTGAAATCCCATGCCGCGGTGTCCTCGGGCCCGCAGGCCCTTTGAAAAAAACTTTTGCGAAAAAGCAAGCAGGGCGTCCGCTCCATTTGGAGCCGGGCGCCCTGCTTTTATGCTTGAACGCTTACGCTTTTTCCGCCGTGAACTGTCCTCCGACGAGTCCGATGGCCACGGTGTCGCCCTCCTGCACCTCTCCTTTGATGACCTTTTCGGAAATCAACGTCTCGATGGTGTGGGAAAGCAGCCGTTTCAAAGGTCTCGCGCCGAAATCGGGATCGAAGCCCTGATCGGCCAGCGCGTCGAGCGCGGCGTCGCTCCATGTGAGCCGCAGACGAATCTGCTTTTCGAGGCGCGCGCCGAGACTCTTCAACAGCAGCGCGGCGATGGACTTGACCTCCGCACGGTCCAGCGCGTGGAACACGACCACGTCGTCTACGCGGTTCAGGAATTCGGGGCGGAAATACTCTTTCAAGAGTCCTTTGACCGCCGCCTCCGCTTCCTCGAATTTCTTGTTCAAGATCTCGTGGGAGCCGAGATTCGACGTCATGATGATGACCGTGTTCTTGAAGTTCACGACACGGCCTTTGCCGTCGGTCAGCCGCCCGTCGTCAAGAATCTGCAGCAGCACGTTGAAAACGTCGCGGTGCGCTTTTTCGATTTCGTCCAGCAGGATGACGCTGTACGGACGACGGCGCACCGCTTCGGTGAGCTGGCCGCCCTCGTCATAGCCGACGTAGCCCGGAGGCGCGCCGATAAGCCTTGCCACGGAGTGCTTTTCCATGTACTCGGACATATCAATGCGAATCATGCTGCGCTCGTCGTCGAAAAGCGCTTCCGCCAGCGTTTTCGCGAGCTCGGTCTTGCCGACGCCCGTGGGGCCGAGGAAGATAAACGAGCCGATGGGCCGGTTCGGATCTTTGATGCCTGCGCGGGCACGCAGAATCGCTTGGCTGACGACAGTAACGGCCTCGTCCTGCCCAACGACGCGCTCATGGAGTACGTCGGACAGATGGACGAGCTTTTCCCGTTCTCCGGTCAGCATTTTCGTGACGGGAATCCCCGTCCAGCGGCTGACCACCGACGCGATGTCCTCCTCGCCCACTTCCTCTTTCAAGAGCCGTGCGTCCTCCGCCTCGCCCGCCAGCCGCGTCTCCTCTTCTTTCATCTTCTTTTCGAGGGCGGGCATGGCGCTGTACTTGATCTCGGACGCTTTCGCGAGGTCGCCGGCGCGCTCGGCCAGCTCCATCTGATGCCGCGCGTCGTCCATTTCGCGCTTGATAGCGCGGACGCGCAGGATTCCCTGCTTCTCCGCTTCCCAGCGCGCCTGCAATGCGCCCTCCTTTTCCTTCAGCGCTTTCTTTTCCTCCGAGAGAGACGCGAGCCGCGCTTTCGACGCGTCGTCGCTCTCTTTGTTCAACGCCTGTTCCTCGATTTCGAGCTGCATGATTTTCCGCTGTACTTCGTCGATGGGCGCGGGCACGGACTCGATCTCCGTGCGGAGCTTCGCCGCCGCTTCGTCCACAAGGTCGATGGCCTTGTCCGGCAGGAAGCGGTCGGAAATATAGCGGTCGGACAGCGTCGCCGCCGCCACCAGTGCCGCGTCGCGGATACGGACGCCGTGATGCACTTCGTAGCGTTCTTTCAAGCCGCGCAGAATCGACAGCGTGTCCTCGACGGTGGGCTCGCCCACCATGACGGGCTGGAAACGACGCTCCAGCGCCGTGTCTTTCTCAATGTACTTGCGGTACTCGTTCAGCGTCGTCGCGCCGATGCAGCGGAGCTCGCCGCGGGCCAGCATCGGCTTCAAAAGATTGCCCGCGTCCATGGCGCCTTCCGCCGCGCCAGCGCCGACCACCGTATGCACTTCGTCGATGAAAAGCAGGATTTGCCCTTCGGACTTGGCGATTTCGTTCAATACCGCTTTCAGACGTTCCTCGAATTCGCCGCGGAACTTCGCGCCCGCGACCAGCGCACCCAGGTCGAGAGAGTACAGCGTCTTGTGTTTCAGCGATTCCGGCACGTCCCCTGCGACGATGCGCCGCGCAAGCCCTTCAACGATGGCGGTCTTGCCGACGCCCGGCTCGCCAATCAGCACCGGATTGTTCTTCGTGCGCCGCGAAAGGATTTCAATGGTTCGGCGAATTTCTTCGTCGCGGCCGATCACCGGATCGAGCTTTCCGGCGCGCGCCGCCGCCGTCAAGTCGCGGCCGTACTTTTCGAGGGACTTGTAGCCGTCCTCGGGGTGGTCGCTGGTGACGTTCTGCTTGCGGTTCTTCTTGATGGAATCCTCCACTTTGCCCTTCGTCAGGCCGAATTCGCGGCACGCCGCCTTGACTTCGTCGCTGCCGTCGCTGATGACGCCGATCAAAAGATGCTCGGTCGATACGAAATCATCCTTCATGCGCGCCGCTTCGGCTTCTGCTTTGGCCATGACGCGCGCCATGTCGACGCCCATCGTCAGGCGGTCCTGGCCCTTGACGCTGGGAATCTTCCGAAGAAGCTGCTCCAGCCGCGCACGCAGCATGGCGAGGTCGGTCTGCGCCTCCTCGAATATCGTGGCAAGAAGTCCTTCCGGCTCCTTGACCAGCGCCAGCAAAAGATGTACCGATGTGATTTCCTGATGATAATGAAGTGCTGCGGTCTGCTGTGCCGTCTGCAGGGCTTCCAAAGTCTTCTGCGTATATTTTTCCGCACCCATAATGTTTCCCTCCTATCCTGAATGCTTGGTGGCGGTATTATTTCGCTTCTGCTTTTATTATACAAGAAAAGGTCAAAAAGTCAAATAAAAGTTTTGACTTTTTGACCAAAAATTTGTTTTTTGATATGAACGTCATGAAAAAAGAGAGGCGTGCAGGGCGATTACAGATTGAATACCGTAAACACTCCTAACTCCTCTCTCCTAACTCCTCGCTTGTTAATCGTCTTCTTATGCTTAAATTCGACAGCCCCTTATTGTCTGTCCTACGCTTTGATCGGTTCCGGCTTATGCACGAAGCGGTCGAGATAGTCCTCCTTCGTCATCGGATAGGCGAACAGGAATCCCTGGATATTCTTGCAGCCGATACTCTTCAGGAAATCGAGCTGTTCCCTCGTTTCGACGCCTTCGATGATGACGTCCATGTCGATGTCCCTGGCGAGATTGACCACATTCTTGACGATGGCGCGGGCCCGCGGGTCGTTTTGAATGTCTTCGAGAAAACGCATATCGAGCTTCAAGATGTCGACGGGCATATTGCGGAGCATATTCAGCGAAGAATAGCCGCTGCCGAAGTCGTCCATCAGGATCTTGAATCCTTCCTTCTGGAAACGCGCCACCGTGTCAATCAACAGATGCATATTGTCCGTATAGGCGCTTTCGGTAATCTCCAGCTTCAGCATCCACGGCTCCAGGCCGTACTGCTTGATCAGTCCGAGAATATACTCGACGAGCTTCTCGTCGTAGAAATTCAGCCGTGACAAGTTCACCGAAACGGGGATTACGCGCCCGAAATGCTCTTTCTCATAAGCGAGCAATTTGCACGCCTCGTCCCAGACGAAGCGGTCCACCCGCGCGACGAAGCCGTTTTTCTCGAAAATCGGAATGAAGCGCGTCGGCGGGATATATTCTTTCAGCGGGTGATACCAGCGCACCAATACTTCGCCGCTGAAGTCCTCGCCCGTGTCGATATTGAAAATCGGCTGGATATTGATAGAGAACTGGCCGTCCGCAAGAGCGCCCGCCATATCGCGAAGAATCAGATGTTCCTCGACCTCGTCCTCGCGCATCTTGTCGTCGTACCAAGCGAACCGCTGCGTATAGCGCCCTTTCGCGGTGCTCATCGCGGTATGCGCACGGTCGCACATCTGTGACACTGCCAGGAAAACGTTTGACACGGGATAAAGGCCCGCGTAAAAACGGATATTTTGCGGTATGTTCAGCGACTGCACGACGCCGTCAAGGCCTTTGATCATCGCGTCGATATTCAGCGCGTCTGCCGGCATGCACAAAGCGAAATGGTCGGCTTCGAGCCGTCCCGCGATGCCGACGCCGCTGGCAACGCTCTGGAGGAAAGCCGCCGCCGAGCGCAGCAGGAGATTTCCCGTTTCCACGCTGTACAGATCGTTGACGACCTTGAAATAATTGATATCAAGATAAACAATGACATACTTTTGCGCTGCGTCCATCTGCATGAAGGAAGACGCCTTGCGGCAGAAATTGTCACGGTCGTAAAGATTCGTCAAAGAATCCAGCTCGATACGGCGCCGCATATCGACGATTTCCTGCGACTGCGCGGACTGTTCCAGCTTGCGCCATTCGTTCTCCATACGCGCCATCACGTTTTTCACGCGGCTGCGGACGACCGCCGGCGTGTACGGCTTCGTGATGAAGTCCGCCGCGCCCATCTCCATCACGCGCACTTCGCTGTCGCTTTCACTGCGCGCCGTCGTTGCGATGACCGGGATATCGCGGAAACGTTCATCGCGTTTCAGCCGTTCCAAGAACTCATAGCCGTCCATGATGGGCATGACGAGATCGAGCAGTATGATGCTGACGGGATGCTCCTCCACAAAGAGCAGCGCCTCCTCGCCGTTGCTCGCTTCGCAGACGTCAAAATCGTCCTTGAAGAACTGCGCCAAAATCACGCGGTTGATCTCCACATCGTCGACAATCAACATCATCGGTTTTTGTAGATTTTCGTTCATCATCGTTCTCACCCAACCCGTTCTTGTCACATAGACCTCGGCCAAAAACCGTGCACGAGCCACGCAATATATTTATAATATTATACTACAACCAATTCAGGAATGCACTGATTTTTTATGGAAGAACGCACAGCGACAAGAAAAAAGACGCGCGGTATGAACCGTGCGTCTTTTTGCCTGAGAAATCCATCGCGTCACGCAGGAAGAACGTCGAGAAGCGCCGCTTTGGCGCGAGCGAGCGCCGTGTCAAGTTCCATCTGCGTGATATTGAGCGGCGGGTTGAAATAAAGCACGTCGCCGACGTTCCGAAGCAGGAGGCCATGCGCCAGCGCGCGGCGGTACACCTCATATCCGACACGTTTCTTCGCGTCGAACGGCGCTTTCGTCTTTTTGTCCGCCACAAGCTCGAACGCGTGAATCAGTCCGATATGGCGGATCTCGCCGACGTTCGGGTGCGGGAGCAGCTCGTCCGTCATACGTTTCGTCAGCCATTTCGCATTGACGGAGGCGTTCGGCAGGATCGGCTGGGTACGGAATATGCGCTGCACGGCGAGGGCGGCGGCGCAGGCCAGCGGGTTGCCGGCGAAGGTGTGACTGTGGACGAAGGCTTTGCCCTCGCTCCAGTCCGCGTAAAACGCTTTGTAAATCGCATCGGTGGCGCAGGTCACAGACATCGGCAGATAGCCCGCCGTAAGCCCTTTCGAGACTGTCATCAGGTCCGGGGAAATCTCGGCGAGGCCGCAGGCGAACATCGCCCCCGTGCGCCCAAAGCCTGTAGCGATCTCGTCGGCAATCAAAAGCACGCCCGACTTGTCGCAGAGCTTCCGCAGTTTTTGCAGGTACAGCGGCGGATAGACGCGCATACCGGCGCTGCCCTGAAGCAGCGGCTCGACGATGATTGCCGCCGTCTCGTCCGCATGATCGGCAAATGCGCGCTCCGCGTGCTCGAAGCACTCACAGGCGCAGCAGTCGCGGCATTTCCCGTAGGGGCAGCGGAAGCAGTCCGGCGCTTCGATATGAATCGATTCCATCAGCATAGGACGGTACATCTTCGCGTAGAGATCCATGCTGCCCACAGACAGCGCGCCGATCGTCTCGCCGTGGTAGCCCTCGGACAGGCACATGAATTTTTTTCGCTGCGGCGCGCCGGTCTGGATATGGTATTGAAACGCCATTTTGAGCGCCGCTTCGACGGCCGCCGAACCGTTGTCGTTGAAGTGGAACTTCGTCAATCCCTGCGGCACGATAGCAGCCAGCGCCTCGGCGAGCAGGATTGCCGGCTCGTGAGAGAAGTTCGCGAAAATGACGTGTTCCAGCTTGTCGACCTGCGCTTTGATCGCGTCGCTTACGATGGGATTGCAATGCCCGAACAGATTGCACCACCAGGAGCTGATGACGTCGAGATACGCCTTGCCGTGAATATCGTAAAGCCAGACGCCTTTCGCGTGATCGACGACGATGGGCAAAAGCTCCTCATAGTCTTTCATCTGCGCCGCCGGATGCCATATATGCGCAACGTCGCGAGCCTCCCAGGTGTCCGGAGCGAAAGTTTTTTTCGTCCCGATTTTGTTTTCTTCCATTACAAGTATGCTCCTCCCCAAAAATATAGAGTGAAGAGTTGAGAGTGGAGAGTGAAGATATTACGTTATTCTATCTCCACTCTTCACTCTTCACACTCCACTCTATTCGTACAGCGCCGCCAGTTTCTTCGCGTCCATGTCCAATGCCTCGTCGCCGCTCCCCACCGTCGCGACGATCTTGACGCCGGTGATTTCCTCGATCATCGCATAATTGTCTTCCTCCATGATGTCGCCTTCATGGAATCGGTTCAGGATGATGCCGCGAACAGGAATGCCCCGTCCGCGCAGATGCTCGATCGTCAACACCGCCGCATTGATGGTGCCGAGGCCCGCGTCCGCAACAATAAGCGCGCCAAGCTTCAGCCGCCGGACAAGGTCGTCGAGAATCACATGATGTTCCTTGTCCCAGCGCAGCGGGCAAATGATGCCCCCGCTGCCCTCCATCGTGAGATAATCATGCGCCGCCAGCGCGCGGCGAAAATCGCGCTCCACCACGTCGAAATCAATCGGATCGTTATTGATCTGAGCGGCAAGATGCGGAGACACCGCCGCCTCGTAGACATAAGAGACAAGTTCTTCCTGCGTCTCGGTCAACTCGGCAATCTCCTTGACGTACATCGCGTCGCCCGCGTAGAGGCTGCCGTCCTCCAACTTCTCCGCGCCGCTGATTGCCGCCTTGTAGTATCCGGCGTCAAGTCCCGCGTCCCGAAGCCGCTTCACGATCAGCGCCGTCACATACGTCTTGCCGACGTCCGTCCCCGTGCCGGTGATGAACAATGCTTTTCCCATACTGTTGACCTTCCTTATATGTCATTTTACGCCCAAAACAGGCTTGCGTATATTTTCCCTAACTTCTAACTCCTGGCCCCGCACTCCACGCTATTTTCCTCTACCCAGACGCCTGCGTGCTCCAGCCGTACCGCGAGTCCCGCCGCCGCTACGCAGAGCAGGAAGTCCGGCACGATCTGCAAAATGCCGCAATAGAAAATAACGGGCCAGACGGCAATCGGCGCATCGATCACATAGTTCGACACGAAATAGAAATAGCTGATTCCGATCAAATAGACAATCGCCATGCCGCCACCATTCACCGCGAGAAGACGCCCGAACGTGCGATGGGAAAGTCTGCGCGAAGCGGCGCCGCAATACCACGCCTGCAGAATGAAACCCAGAAGATAGCCGAAGGTCGGCTGCAGGATATAGCCGGGCCCGCCGCCCGACGCAAAAACAGGAACGCCGACAAGCCCGAGTAGCACATACGTCAGCACCGCCGCCGCACCGAGACGCGCGCCGAGAAGCAACCCCGCGAGCAGCGTAAAGAGGAACTGGAGCGTGTAGACGTCCGTGCCGACAGGAATGCGGATAAACGCGCCCGCCGCCACCAGCGCGACAAACAGCGCGCAAAGAATCATTTCACGAAGAGAGAGATGCATGGAAAAAACCTCCTGATTTCAAACTGTTTATAGCATAATCTCCCCGTCGATTTTTGTCAACCTGTTTTAAATCATTTAGTTTACGAACGGAACCAATGTTTACGTCAAGTCCCGCCCGAAAGAATCCGATGGACTGTTTCGAACGGGACTTATGCAAGGTTTCCAAAATCCTTCCTTGAAATAATGCGGCGTTTCCGTTACAATAGATAAGAAGTTTTTGACTCATTTCAATATTTGGGGGCGCGTTATGAATAAAAAAGCGACATTGCTGGCGGCGTTTTTTGCCACGCAGATCTTGACGGGACAGACGGCGTTTGCCGAGGAAGTAGAGCCGGGAACGGAGCAGGAGATCGCAGCGGAAGCGGGCGAGGCGCCGGAGGAAACGAGCGCGTCCGCGATGGGAGAAAACATCGGCGTTCCGAATCCGATGTTCGAGTATCCCGACGTGCCGTCGCTGGAGCGTTCTGTCGGATTCCCGGTTTATTATCTGCCGGGCAATCTTTTGGCGCTGTATCACCCTGCCGCGCATATCTACAGCATCGACCGCTACGTCAGCGACATTCGCTTCCAGAGCCTCGCAGACGACAGCAAGATTACCGTGCGTACCGCGCTGATCGAGCGCATCGGTACGGATGACATCAGCGGCTATTACGGCGCATGGACAGAGCAGAGCGCCGGCGACGTCAAACGCACGAAAGTCTGGATTGCGCAGACGGAGAGCGGGATGCGCGTCATTCGCTGGAAAGCGGGGCGTTTTGCATTCGCCGTAACCATCGAGGGTGTGGACGACGCCACTTTCCGCCATATGCTGAAAAACTTTGTCGCCGTCGCCGACCGTTTCTCGCACAAATATCGGAATTTCCGGCTGAACTACAAGCCGAAGACGCAGGCCGAGCAGCCAGCCGAGCAGCCGGCGGAAACGCCCGCCGCTCCTGAAGAGCCGGCGGCAGAGAATGCTCCGGCGGCAGAAGAAGACGCTGAAGCGTAAAGAAGATAAAAATGCAGGCGTATGAAATGATTTGTTTCATACGCCTGCATTTTTTTGCGCGTTTTTTCCGACGGGGCTTTGCCCCTTCGGACTTCCCCACCAGCAAGGGCTCCGCCCTCGCTGGACACTCCCAAAGGGCCTTCGGGCCCGAGGACACCGCGGCATTGGATCGTTTGAACTTCGACACTCGTTTATCCCGCGGCTCGGCCTCTTGGCTCATCAAACGGGAAACCAAGTTTGCGGATTTATTTCTCTTTTTTCCGCAGCCTTTTCAATCGCTGTTCATTTCTTTTTTACGGCGTCCATCATAATCCGCTGGTTTTCCAGCGCCGCCTCGTTGTTGTCGTGGATCTCGTCCGTCACGATGAAGAAATCCTTCCACGCGGCTTCATAGTCCCCCATCTTCGCGTGGGCGATACCGATGCCGACACGGGCGTCTGCGGACTGCGGCGATAGAGCCAGTTCCCGTTCGAAATCAGAGATCGCGCTTTGCCACCGATCTGCCAACAGATAAAGCTGTCCCCGGTTGAGCCACGGCTGCGGCAGCATCGGATCGAGAGCGATGGCCGCCGTATAGTCGGCTTCGGCCTTGGCGAGGTCATGCAGCGCCTCATAGCAGATTGCCCGATCCAAATACGCCTCGGCGGAAGGCGAAAGCTCGATGGCCTTGTCGTAGTCCAAGATTGCGCGATCCAGCTCGCCGGCATAGAACCGAGCCACAGCGCGGCGGATATAAGCGTTCGGATCGTCCGGTGCGCGGCGCACGGCCTCGGACGCGTTCAAAAGGGACGTCGGCGAACCGTCGGGCACCTTCGCCTGCCGCCAGAGATTCAGAACGTCCTGCCCGTAGTAGGTGCCGGGCACGGCCCATTTGCCGTTGAGTCCGGTCCACGTCTTGACGACGCCGTAAATGTCCGGGCGTTTCTCGATGACCAGCTCATAACGCGGATCGACGATCTCCATCTCCGGCCTGCGCGTGGTCGTGTAAACCATCAAATGCTGGATATGGGCACGGACGCCGAGCTGCGCCGTCGCGAAACGCGCGCCCGGCTCATGGTTGATGCCCAGAGCGCCGAGGCCGCAATAGTTGTTCTGGTCTGCCGTTACATCGCCGCCGTATTTGAAAAAACCGGTTTCTTTGCAGGCCTGGCAGAGCGCGATGTCGGCGCGTATGCCTTCGCGGCCAGCCTCCTCGTAATAGTAGTGAACGAGCTCTTCCACCGTGCAGGAAAGATTCGGCGTCGGGTTCCGCCGCAGAATAAAATCGACCATCTGCTTTTCCGTCGCTTCGGCACGGCCGAAAATCGTCACATCCTCGAGATCTCGTCCTTTCGGCAGCACCGGTGTCTGAAAGGTCGCGCCCATACTCCAGACAGCGGATTCCAGCTTCGCCGTATCCAGCTTCCCCGGCGGCGTGGGCGGAAACTCCGCCGGCTTTTCTTTTTCCTGCTCGTCATGGGCTCGCGCCCCGCAGGTCGCGCCGGGCGCATAAGAAGAATTCCCCGCCTCCGGCGACGCGAAAAAGCATCCGAGGCAAAGGAGCCCGGCCGCCGAAGCGGAAACGAGCGCCGCTTTTGAAAACGTTTTCATCGTACCCCTCCTTGAAAATTTCTATTGCAAAAAAAATATGGAATATGCAATAATAAAGCCACAGAGAAAGCGCACAGAGGGCGGAACTGGCAGCCGCCGCCGGATAGCCGCAAGGCTTGATTAGGAGATGCAGGATAGTCACCCTGCCTTGCGTTTTCGAGGACACGACAAGAGGTCGTGTCCTTTTTTGTTGTGTAAAATATCTAAGGAAACGACGATTAAGTCAATTCGTGCAACTGTCGAAGGATTTTTGCGGCTGTCTAGGAAAATGCCTCGAAGTCGTAGCAGAGCTACGTCGAGAGGCATTTGACAACGACAGACGGAAAAAGACCCGACAGAGGCGCGGATGGACTTATTCGGTGTTTCCTTAACGCGAACACAGTTTCAAATATCCACCCGCTTCGTATTGACGAAGTTTCCATGCTTCCACAATAAAAATCGTCCTTGCGAACGCTATCCCGCTTGCGGAAACACGCACACCAACAGCAACGTTTCCAAAAATACGTTTTATATATTTGATGGAGCCATCCTCCGGATTTATATAGTTTCTGACAAATTTTTGCTAAATCCCTTGCCCTCCCCTTGAGGGGAGGGGGGACCGCCGAAGGCGGTGGGTGAGGTGGCT
>CACZOL010000182.1 GCA_902782705.1 uncultured Selenomonadaceae bacterium | reverse complement strand
GTCAGTCACGCTAGCTTAGCTCAGTTGGTAGAGCAGCTCATTCGTAATGAGCAGGTCGTAGGTTCAAGTCCTATAGCTAGCTCCATAAGAGTAGCAAGGCTTCCGGAAATTTCTCTGGAAGCCTTTTTTGTGCGCTTAGCCTAAAAATTGTCTTATGATACGCGAAATAATGTTGCAATAAATCGTCGCCTTGCGTGGATTTTTGATTGTTTGTTGGGGCAATGTCTGTTATAATAAAGGCGGTAATGTGCCTCCATTTTTAGGAGGGGCTGAGGATTGCCATGCGCGGCGCTTTCGGGCGTACGGCAGAAAATTTATAAAGGGAGGTTTTTTCCATGGCAGACAACAAATCGGAGACCTTGAACAAGAAAGGCGCGCTGGGCGCGGTGCGGATTGCGGACGAAGTCGTCAGCATCATTGCCGGCCTCGCGGCGACGGAGGTCAAAGGCATCGAGGGCATGAGCGGCGGTATCGCCGGCGGCATCGCCGAGATTCTCGGTAAGAAGAATTTCGCGAAGGGCGTCAAGGTTGAGGTCGGCGAGACGGAAGCCGCCGTGGATCTTTATATTATCGTGAAGTATGGCGTTCGGATTCCCGAGGTCGCTCTTGCGGCGCAGGAGAACGTCAAGCAGGCGATCGAGACGATGACGGGTCTGTCCGTTGTCGAGGTCAATATTCATGTGCAGGGCGTCGGCGTTCCTGAAGAGGAGCCGAAGGAAGAGGAAGCCGCTCGCGTTCGTTGATGTAGGGAAGGCATAAGAGTATGGGATTTATCAATCGGTTTTTGTTGTTCCTGTACGCGCTTGCCGTGGCGCTGGCGGCGCTTGGCGTGATCGTGCTTTGCCTGCCGGTGATTCCTGTTCCGGTCGTTTTGAACGAGGTGGCGTTCGCGTTGTCGCGTTGGGAGACGATGGCAGGCGCGGCGCTGGTTTTCCTGCTGAGCGTGCATCTCGTGGCGTGCAGTTTTTCCGGCAGTTCGAAGCGCGAGGAGAAGGCGGAGAAAGATCCGGAAGCGGTGATCGTGAAAGGTGCCGCCGGAGAGATTCGCGTGGCGACGTCCGCTGTGTCGAGCCTTGCGGAGAAGAGCGCGCTGAAGGTTCACGGCGTTGAAAGCGCGGAAGCGAAGGTGCAGTCGCGCCGCGTCGTGCAAGGCGAAGGAAAAGAAGCGTCTTCGACGGTCGTGATCGGTCTTGAGGTTGGGCTTGGCGGAGGCCAGAATGTCACGCAAGTCTCGGACGCCGTTCGTGCGGCGGTTTCGGAGCAGATGAGCAATGTGCTTGGCCTTACGGAGTATTCGATTGATATTTCGGTCACCGAGATTGCGGGCAAAGACGCGGCAAAGAAGTCGCGGGTGTCCTGACGGATGGTGGGCAGCGAAATGAAAGAGGAATGTGTACAGCTTTTTCAGGAAGCGTGGCGCGAGCATAGGGGCTGCGTTTTGGGCGCTTTCATCGGCGCGTTTGTCGCGATCTCGATTTTGCTGTTCGGCTTTTGGAATATGCTGTTCATCGGGCTTTGCGTAGCGGTCGGTCTTTGGCTGGGCAAGCAGATTGACGACGCCGACGACGGTTGGCTGCAAAATCTCCGGGAGGTCAATCCACGCGATTTGCGCGAGATGATCCGCAGAAAGTAAAGGAAACAAGGCGAGGGAATCGAAACATGAGTCGGAGACGAGCGCGTGAGGCAGCGATGCAAGCGCTTTTTCAGCTTGACATGAATCCGCCGCCGGAGGACGGCGCGGAGGCATGGAAGCAGGCGCTGGACGCGGCATGGCAGGATGGCGCAATAGAGAAGCAGGACGAGCGGAACAGGGAAGAGGATTACGCGTATGCGTGGACGCTTCTTTCGGGGACGCGCGAGAGCCTCGCGTCGATTGATGAGACGTTGGCAAGGCTTTCGAAGGAATGGAAGGTGCCGCGTATGGCGGGCATCGATCGTTCGGTTCTGCGTCTGGCCGTGTATGAGCTTTCGAGCGATTCGGACGTGACGCCGGGCATTGTCATCAACGAGGCGGTGGAGTTGGCGAAACGGTTTGGGACGGATAAGTCCGGCCGATTTGTAAACGGTGTTCTCGGAACGATGATGAGAGAGGAGCAATAAAGAAGGGAGCCGGGCTCTAAGATCTGGGGTCTGGCTTCTTCTTATTAGTATTGAGAAAGCTGGAGGGCCTTATGGGAACCGTTCACAGCGTTGGTGAGCTGACAAAATGGATACGGAATCTGGTCGCGGGCGATCCAATGCTGAAAAGCGTGATGGTGCGCGGCGAGATTTCCAATTTTAACGCGTATCGCTCCGGCCATGCGTATTTTACATTGAAGGATCGGGACGCCTGCCTGAAATGCGTGATGTTTTCTTGGAAAGACAAAGGGCTTCGTTTCCAGCCGGAAAACGGTATGCAGGTCGTGGCGGGCGGCGCTGTCAAGGTCTATGAGGCGGGCGGCGTCTATCAGCTTTATGTGGAGACGTTGATTCCCGAAGGGACGGGCGATCTCGCGGAGGCGTTTCGTCAGCTGAAGGAACGGTTGGCGACAGAAGGCCTTTTTGACGATGCGCATAAAAAGCGGCTGCCGATGCTTCCTGAGAAGATTGGCATCGTGACTTCACAGTCGGGGGCGGTGCTGCGTGATATTTACCGCGTGGCGAAACGGCGTTTTCCGTCCGTGCAGCTTGTGCTGTATCCTGTGCAGGTGCAGGGGGAGACGTCGGCGGCGGAGGTGGCGGCGGCGATCCGGTATTTCAATGCAAAATATCCGGTGGATGTTTTGATTGTCGGTCGGGGCGGCGGCTCGGCGGAGGATCTTTGGTCGTTCAACGAGGAAAAGGTCGTTCGCGCGATTTACGCGTCAAAGATTCCGGTGATTTCTGCGGTGGGTCATGAGACGGATTATACGCTTTCCGATCTTGCGGCGGACGTGCGGGCAGCGACGCCGTCGCAGGCGGCGGAGCTGGCGGTGCCGGATGTGCAGTCGCTCATGGTGCGTATCGAATGGTTCAAGACGCGGCTTTGGAATGCGCGGCGGCGATGGATGAACGCAAAACGATCGCAGCTTCTCGCGTGTTTGCGCCGAACGCCGCTTTCCTCGCCGAAGCGCATCATAGATGCGAAGCGGGAGAGGATGGAGCGCGGGAAGAAGGCCCTTTTGTCGGCGGCTCGGCAGGGGTTTCATGAGAAACAACAGCGCCTTGACATGACGCTGGAGCGCATGGAGCTTTTGAATCCGATTCGTATGCTTCGGCGCGGATATGGCGTCGTGGAGAATGCGAAGGGTCGGCTTGTGCGCTCGGCGGGCGAGATGCGGGCGGGCGACAAGCTGACCGTGATTCTGGCGGATGGGCGTGTTCATGCAGATGTGCGAAAGGTGGAACGAGGAGGGAACGGGTGATGGCGACGAAAAAGGAAGCGTCTTTTGAGGAATCGCTGGCCGAGCTGGAAGAGATTGTAAATCGCATGGAGACGGGAGAACCGAGCCTTGCCGATTTAATGGACAATTACAGCCGCGGAATCCGGCTGTCGCAAAAGTGTATGAAAGCGCTGGAACGGGCGGAGAAGACGATGGATCTTTTGATTCGGGAAGGAAAAGACGAGACGGAGGCACTGGAGCTTGCCGTCGAGGGAGAATAATATGCTGAAGGCGGAGTGGGAAAATCGACGGGCACTGGTCGAAGAGGGCCTTGTACGCGAGCTGCGCGAGAACGAGGCGTTTGACGCGCGGCTTGCGGAGTCGATGAAATATAGCTTGATGGCGGGCGGCAAGCGACTGCGCCCGATTCTTTTGATGGCGTCGGCGGACGCGGTCGGCGCGCGGGGCGAGGATTATTTGACGTCGGCCTGCGCGTTGGAGATGATTCATACGTATTCGCTGATTCATGATGATTTGCCCGCGATGGATGACGACGATTACCGTCGGGGCAGATTGACGAATCATAAAGTTTATGGCGCAGGATTGGCGACACTGGCGGGCGACGCGCTGTTGACGCTGGCTTTCGAGGTGCTTTTGCGTCAAAAGGATGCCGCGCCGGAAACGCTCGTGCGCGTCGTGCAGGAGGTCAGTATGGCTGCAGGGCCGAACGGCATGGTCGGAGGGCAGGCACTGGATCTCGCTTCGGAGGGGAAGTCCATCGGACGCGAGACGCTGCAGCGTATGCACATGGCGAAGACGGGTGCGCTTTTCCGTGCGGCGGTTCGTTCCGGCGCGATTCTTGCCGGGGCGGACGATTCGGAACTTGGGGCGTTGACCGAGTATGCGGAAGCCTTCGGACTGGCGTTTCAGATTACCGACGATATCCTCGACGTGACGGGGGACGAAGCTGCCATTGGCAAGCCCGTGGGAAGCGACGAGCGCAATCATAAATCGACGTATGTGACGCTGACTTCGCTGGACGAGGCGAAGAGCCTCGCGCGGGAGGCGGCGGACAGGGCGCACCGCGCGCTGGCGCCTTTGGGCGGCAAAGTGGAGTTCTTGGACGAGCTGGCCGAGTATCTCGTGACTCGGGACAGGTGAGCGTGAGGAGTTAGGGATAGATGAGAACTTGGATTTCGGGTTTAGAGATAGAGCGAAGAGACGGGATTGGTTGAAAAGTATGGGCAATCTTTTGGACAGGATTGACGAGCCGGAAAAATTGCATGAGCTTTCGGTGGAAGAATTGGAAGCGCTGGCGGCGGAACTCCGCGAGGTTATTATAGATACGGTTTCGCAGACGGGAGGACATCTTGCGCCGAGTCTTGGCGCGGTGGAGCTGACACTGGCGCTCTATAGCGTGTTTCATCTGCCGATGGACAAGGTGGTCTGGGACGTCGGCCATCAGGCGTACGCGCACAAGCTGTTGACAGGGCGGCAGGGACGATTCCACGCGCTGCGTCAGTGGCAGGGCATTACGGGTTTTCCGTCGCGGACGGAATCGGAGTATGACGCGTTCGGCGTCGGCCATGCGAGTACGTCGATTTCAGCGGCGTTGGGTATGGCAATCGCGCGTAATCTGAAAGGGCGCGGCGAGCATATTGTCGCGGTTATCGGCGACGGTGCGATGACGGGCGGAGAAGCCTTTGAAGGGCTGAATCACGCGGGAGATCTCGGCACGAATCTAATCGTCGTGCTGAACGACAACGGCATGAGTATCGACTGCAACGTCGGCGCGATGAGCGAGTATTTTTCCCGGATTCGCGTCGCGCCGCAGTATAACCGCGCGAAGGAAGATATCAAAGGTTTTTTGCGCAGCATTCCGCATATCGGCGACACGATGGTCAAGACGGCAGAATATATCAAGGAGGGCGTCAAGTCCGTACTGGTGCCGGGCGGCCTCTTTGAGGAAATGGGCTTCACTTATATCGGCCCCATCGATGGACACAATATTCGCCTGATGCGCGACGTTTTCACCGAAGCGGCTATGATGGACGGCCCGATTCTGATTCATGTGCGGACGAGAAAAGGGCGCGGCTATTTGCCGGCGGAACTGGAGCCGGACAAATTTCACGGAGTCGGGAAATTTGACGCGGCGACGGGCGTCGTGTATAAAAATCCTTCCGCGCCTGCGTCGTACACGTCCGTTTTCGGCGACGCACTGGTCGAGCTTGCGAAAGAAATGCCGAGTGTCACGGCGATTACGGCGGCGATGCCGAGCGGCACAGGGTTGAAAAAATTCGCCGAGCGTTATCCGAAGCGCTTTTTTGACGTGGGTATCGCCGAGGAACATGCGGTCACTCTGGCGGCGGGTATGGCGGCGGCAGGACTTCATCCGGTGGCGGCGATTTATTCGACATTCGCGCAGCGGGCTTACGATCAGCTCATGCATGACGTTTGTTTGCAGGGGCTGCCCGTTACGCTTTGTCTCGACAGAGGAGGCCTGGTGGGCGAGGACGGGCCGACACATCACGGCGTTTTTGACCTCTCGTATCTTCGGACGATGCCGGGCATGACGATTTTCGTGCCGAAAGATGAAAACGAGCTTCGCGATATGCTTTATACGGCGCTTCAGATGGACACGCCGACGGCGCTCCGCTATCCGCGCGGCGCCGGGCTCGGCGTTCCGCTGATGGAGGGCTTCCGGGAGATGGAGGTCGGGAAGGCGGAGCGGCTGTCCGATGGCGGCGACGTTGCGCTTTTGGCAGTGGGCACGATGGTGGACGCTGCGCAGAAAGCGTCGGCGTTATTGAAAGAAAAAGGCGTGTCTGCGTCCGTTGTCAATATGCGTTTTGTGAAGCCTTTGGATACGAAAGTCATCGACGAGGCTGCAGCTTCGTCCGGGCTCGTCGTGACGCTGGAAGAGAACGCGCTGGCGGGCGGATTTGGCGCGGCGGTGGCGGAATACATGGCGGATGCAGGTCATACGCTTCCGCTCCTTCGTATCGGCATTCCCGATCATTTCGTGCCGCAGGGCGCGCGGGCGAAACTTTTGGAAGCTTGCGGTCTTTTGCCGGAGCAAGTCGCGGATAAGATCATGGAAAAATGGACGGGGATTTCATAGCATGGCAAAGGAACGGCTGGACGTACTGCTCGTGAAGCGAGGGCTCGCTGAGACGCGTGAAAAGGCGAAAACGACGCTGATGGCCGGGCTTGTGCTCGTGAACGGGCAGAAAATCGACAAGGCGGGCACGATGGTCAAGGAGGACGCGGAGCTGCGCCTTTTGGGGAATGCGCTTCCCTATGTGAGCCGTGGAGGACTCAAGCTGGAAAAGGCAATGGAGGTTTTCGACATTTCCCTCGACGGGAAAGTCGCCGCCGACATCGGGGCATCGACGGGCGGGTTTACGGACTGCGCACTTCAGCGCGGCGCGGCGAAAGTTTTTGCGATTGACGTCGGTTATGGGCAGCTGGCATGGAAACTTCGGAGCGATCCGCGGGTCGTGAATATGGAGCGCACGAATATCCGCTATGTGCGCCCGGAGGACGTGGGCGAGTTGATTGATTTCGCGTCTATCGACGTCGCGTTCATTTCGTTGACGAAGGTGCTCGAACCCGTCAAGGCGCTGCTTGGGGCGAAAGGTGAAGTCGTCGCGCTCGTCAAGCCGCAGTTTGAGGCGGGGCGCGAGAACGTCGGAAAAAAAGGCGTCGTGCGCGATCCGGAAGCACATAAGACGGTAATCCGGGAAGTGGCGGCCTACAGCCGGGAAATCGGGTTTTTCCCTGCAGGGCTGACGTTTTCACCGATCAAAGGGCCGGAAGGGAATATCGAGTATTTATTGCATTTGCTCCAGACGGGCGACGGGGCGGAGAACGTGACGGATCCGCGGATCGCCGAGGTCGTCGCTGAAGCCCATGAAAAGCTGAACGGGAAAGGGAAGGAAGAACGATAATGCGAAATATCGCGGTTTTTCCGAATATCGAAAAAACGGATGCGGCTGAGGTACTTGCGCGCATCATTCGGTTCTTTTCGGACAAAGATGTGCGGCTGATGCTGCCGACGGACGGCGCGGCGTTTTTCCATTGCGAGGGGTACGGCGTCGAGCATATCGAAGAGCAGCCGATGGATATGGCGATTTCCATCGGCGGAGACGGCACGCTGCTGGGCGTTTGCCGCCGTGTCTACGAAAAGAACGTTCCCGTCTGCGGCGTGAATATCGGCACCTTTGGATTCCTTGTGGATATTGAGCTTGCCGAGCTCGAAAACAAGCTGGAAAAAATCCTTCAGGGTAAATATTATCTGGAAGAGCGCATGGTCATTTCCGGGTTTGTGCAGAGCGGCGAAGGGGGAGAGCGCTTCCTGGGGCATGCCATCAACGACGTCGTGGTCACGAAGGGCGGCGCGGCGCGTATGCTTCAGCTCGGTCTCACGGTGGACGGGTTCCGCGTCATGGACTACAAGGCGGACGGTCTGATCGTTTCGACGGCCACGGGCTCGACGGCGTATTCGCTTTCGGCGGGCGGTCCCCTCGTCAATCCGAAAATCAAGGCTCTGCTCCTGACGCCGATTTGTCCGCATACGTTCAATGCGCGTCCGATGGTCATGGATGAGGACGACGAAATCAAGATTGACATCGCGGCGCTGCATCGGGATATTATTGTCACGTTCGACGGGCAGGAGAGTTTTCATTTGCTGCCGGGCGACGCGGTTATCGTGCGCCGTGCCGAGGTTCCGGCGAAAATCGTCAAGTTCGATGACAAGCCGTATTATCAGACGATCCGCACGAAACTTCTATACAATGCCTAAGGAAACGCCGAACAAGTCTCTCCGGACCATGCCGGTTCTTTTCCCGTCATGCTGTGTCAGAGTCCGTTCGCCGCAGCGATGCTGCGGCTTCGTGGCCTCTTCTTGCCTGACGGAAAAATCCCTCGGTATGGTCTCGAATTGACTTATTCGTCGTTTCCTTAAATCGATATGAGCAGGAGGGCGGATCGATGAAACCGCGCCGACAGGAAAAGATACGGGAGATTGTAGAAAAGAATGTTATCGAGACGCAGGAAGAACTGACGGAGTTCCTGCGGCGAGAGCATATCAAGGTGACGCAGGCGACTGTTTCCCGCGATATCAAGGAATTGATGCTCGTCAAGAAGCCGATGGGCGGGGGACGTTCCCGATACGCGTTGCCGGAATCGGGCAGCGTACGCGGGGAAAATCGCTTGGAAAATCTTTTCCGCGACGCGGTCACGGGCGTTGACGCCAGCGGCAATCTTGTTGTCGTGCGGACGCTTCCGGGCATGGCGAACGCCGTGGCTTCTGCGCTCGACGGGGCGAAGCAGCCGGATATCATCGGCACGGTTGCCGGAGACGATACGATTTTTGTCGCCGTCCGACAGGGAAAGACTGCGGCCTCCGTCGCAGAACGTATGCGGGCGCTCTTGAGCGAGGGGAGGTAGCATCATGCTGAAGACCCTGACGGTATGGAACTTCGCGTTGCTCGAACACGTTGAAATCAATTTCGACGCAGGTCTCAATATATTGACCGGCGAAACAGGCGCGGGCAAGTCCATTCTGATTGACGCGCTCGGCGCGGTGCTCGGTCATCGGCTTTCGGCGGACGTAATCCGCACCGGCTGTGACTGGCTGCGCGTGGAGGCAATTTTCGATATCGCGGGGGAGACGCGCCTGCATGAGCTCTTGGCGGAGCAGGCCATCGACGATGAGGACGATTCGTTAATCGTCACGCGGCAGATTACGACGAAGGGGAAAAACGTCATTCTCGTCAACGGCTGTCATGTGACAGTCTCCACCCTTCGCGCCATCGGCGAATTTCTCGTGGACGTCCACGGTCAGCATGAAAACCTCGCGCTCGTTCGTGCGGAGAACCAGTTTGCGCTGCTGGACGGCAGTGATGCGGAGATTCCGAAGCTCCGCGCGTCTTATGAAGAGGCGTATCGTGCATGGAAAGAGGCGTCGGATAAGCTGGCGGAAATGAAAGCGTCGTCGGGAGCGTCCGCCGACCGCCTCGATATGCTCAAATGGCAGGCGAAGGAAATCGGAGATGCAGAGCTCCGTCCAAACGAGGACGAAGAACTGGAGGCGGAAATCAACCGCCTTTCCAACGCCGAGCGTATTACGGAAAATGTCGGCGAAGCGTCTGCCCTGCTTGGCGGCGGCGCGGAGAGTGAAGGCATCCTCGCAGAAATCGGCGAGCTGCAGCGGCGTATTGAGGCGCTCGGTCAGTTTGACACGGTTTTCGACGATGCCGCGCCGATGGTTGAGGACGCCGTTTGCCAGCTCAAGGAAGTTTTTTACACCGTGCAGAATTATATGGACGGCGTGGAGTTCGATCCGGAGCGGCTCGACGCGCTGCAGACGCGCATGGACGTCATCGACAAATTAGAGCGCAAATACGGCCCGACCATTGAAGCGGTGCTCGCGTATCGGGAAAAAATCGAGGCGGAGATCGAGGGGTTTGAAAACTTCGACGAGACGGTTGCGGCTCTTGAAAAGAAAAGCGAGGAAACACGGGCGGAGGCGGAGCGGCGTGCGGCGCTCCTGACGAAGAAAAGAAAAAAAGCTGCGGAAAGCCTTTCCACCGCCATTATTGCGGAGCTTGTCGCGCTGGGAATGCCGGACGCGAAACTCACGGTGGCCATTTCTCCGGCGGAGCTTTCGGCGCGCGGCGCAGATGAGATCGAGCTACTTTTTTCTGCGAACGCCGGGGAGGCAGAGCGCCCATTGGCAAAGGTGGCTTCCGGCGGCGAGCTTTCGCGTATCGCGCTGGCGATTAAGAGCGTCGCGGCGGCGGGGGACTCTGTGGCGCAGAGCATGGTCTTTGACGAAATCGACACGGGCATCGGCGGGCGGACGGCGCAGATGGTTGCCGAGCGCATTGCCCGTGTCGCCGCGCTGCGGCAAGTACTTTGCATCACACATTTGCCGCAGATTGCCTGCATGGCGGACGTTCACTATTATCTCGAAAAGTCATCGAAGAACGGCATGACGTCGACGACCGTGAGCCAGCTTCCGGCGAAGGAACGCGCCCGGGAAATCGCGCGTATGGCTTCCGGCGCGGACGCGACGGCGGCGTCGCTGGAAAATGCGAAGGAAATGATTGCGCGGGCCGCTGATAAGAAAAAGGAATTCAGGAAAAAATAGGAGGGGCACAGTGGACGAGGACTTGATAGAAAAGAAGATTTCCGGTGAAAGCGTCTTCGACGGGCGGCTGCTCCATGTGCGGCGCGATACCGTCCTGCTTCCGAACGGCAATCAGACGACGCGCGAGTGGGTAAAGCACCCCGGCGCGTCGGCGGTGCTTCCCGTGTTGGAGGACGGCAGCGTCGTACTCGTGCGTCAGTACCGCTACCCGGTGGGGCGTGTTACGTTGGAGATTCCCGCAGGGAAACTCGACGTGCCTGGGGAAGACCCGCTGGAATGCGCGAAGCGCGAGTTGAAAGAGGAAACAGGTTATGTGGCCGAGCGCTATACGAAGATCTTTTCTTTGGCGACGACGGTGGGCTTTTCCGACGAATGGATTCATATTTATCTTGCGGAGGGGCTGACAGCGGGTGAGGATTGCCCGGACGAGGACGAATTCATCCACACCGTCCGCATGCCGCTGGAAAAAGCGCTGGCGCTGGTCGAGGACAATACGATCGTCGACGGGAAGACCGTCACTGCGCTCTTGATGTTGGAGCGACAAAAAAAGGAGATTTAATATGTTTGGTTTTAGTTTGGTGGAAATGGTCGCGGGACTTCCCGGACTGATTATGGCTCTCGCGCTGCACGAGTATGCACATGCACGGGCGGCGGTGGCGATGGGGGATTTCACGCCGAAGCTGATGGGGAGGCTGACGTTGAATCCGCTGGCGCATATCGATCCCATCGGCCTTGCGCTGCTTCTTATCGCGCGGTTCGGCTGGGCGAAACCCGTCGTCATCAATCCGAATAATTTTCGCGACCGAAAGCGCGGAGAAATCTTGGTCGCGCTGGCCGGCCCCGCGATGAATTTCCTGCTGGCCTTTATTGCGCTTGCGGTGATGATTTTCCTGACGCATACGCTGCGTATGGAAATGAGCTACGGCCTGCGCTCGGTGCTTTTTCTCATCGTTGTGTACAATATCAACTTCGGCGTATTCAATCTTATCCCGATTCCGCCTCTCGACGGTTCGCGCATTCTTGCGGCAATCCTGCCATATGAGATGCGGTACCGTTTTGCGAGCCTGGAGCGTTACAGCATGATTATCTTCATCATTTTCCTCGCGACGCCGATTCTGGGCTATATCCTCGTGCCGATCGCCCAGCTCATTTTGCAAGTTTTCAGCGGTATCTTGTTGGTTTTCCTGTAAAGAGCATAAAAAAAGCTTCCTTCATGATCATGAAGGAAGCTTTTTTTATGCTCTTTACTTTGCGTATTCGCCGCGAATGTCTTCTTTTGGCGGTTCGATTGGATAGTCTCCGCTGAAACAGGCGGTGCAGATCGGCAGACCGCCGACCATTTCCGACAGACGGGAGAGGTTCAAATAGCCGAGGGAATCTGCGCCGATAATCTTTCGAATTTCTTCGACGGTGCGTCCATGGGCGATGAGCTGGTCGCCGGACGGAATGTCGATGCCGAAATAGCACGGATGGAGGAAGGGCGGGGCGGAGACGCACATGTGTACTTCCGTTGCGCCCGCTTCCCGCAGCATGTTGACGATTTGGTTGCTGGTGGTGCCGCGCACGATGGAATCGTCGATCATCAGGACTCGCTTGCCAGCAACGACTTCCTTCAGCACGCTCAGCTTGACGTGTACGCCCCGCTCACGGCTCGACTGCTTCGGACTGATGAACGTACGGCCCACATAAGTGTTTTTCGTAAAGGCGATACCGTAGGGGATGCCCGATTCCATCGCATAACCGATGGCCGCCATGTTGCCGGACTCCGGCACGCCGACGACGAGATCGGCGTCCACGGGGTGATCTTTTGCGAGGCAGCGTCCCGCGATGATGCGCGCGCTGACAACACTGACGCCGTCGATGACGGAGTCGGGGCGCGCGAAATAAATGTACTCGAAGATGCAGCGCGCCGTTTTTACCGGCGGCTTGCAATGGGTGCGGTCAGAGTGAATCACGCCGTCTTGTCCGATGGTCACGACTTCACCGGGCTCCACGTCGCGAATGAATGTCGCGCCGATGGTCTCAAGGGCGCAGGTCTCGGACGCGATGACGTAAGCGTTGTCCCGTTTTCCGATGACGAGAGGTTTGAAGCCCAAAGGATCGCGCACGCCAATGAGCTTTCTCGGGCTGGCGAGCACGAGGGAATAAGCGCCTTTCAGCTTTTTCATCGCCTTGACGACCGCGGCTTCGACGGAATCCGTTTTGACACGGGCGCGGGCGATATGATAGGCAATCGTCTCCGAGTCGATGGTCGTTTGGAAAATCGCGCCGCCTTCGGAAAGTTCGCGAATCAGTTCCGGCGTGTTGACAAGGTTGCCATTGTGCGCGAGCATGAGCGTTCCCTTGATATAGCGAATGACGAGGGGCTGGGAATTTTCCGGCAGCGAGCCGCCCGCCGTCGAATAGCGCACATGGCCGACACCGAGGTTGCCCGAAAGCTGCGCGAGGCTTTCCTCGGTGAAGACTTCATTCACGAGGCCCATATCTTTATGGCACATGACATGCCCTTTTTCGGCGTTCGTGTCCGTGACTGCGATGCCGGCGCTCTCTTGTCCGCGATGCTGAAGCGCGTACAAGCCGTAATAAATAGACGAAGCTACGTCCTGCCCGTCGAGGTCGTACATGCCGAAAACGCCACAAGCCTCGCCGATGCGCTCTTCTGCTCCAAAGTCCACGCGAAAACTCCTTCCTGTTATGCCTTTTTCTCGTTTTTCGCTTCGCTGAGAAGATCCATTTTCATCTCGTAGTAGGTCGGGGTCATATCAAGATAGTGCTGGTGAGGATTTTCAAAGCGCTGCTCTTCTTCCCAGATCTCTTCCTGAAGCTGTTTTTTTACATAGGCCTGAATTTCTGTCAGCGGCTGCGTCGGCGTGACGCGCTGGCCGTCCTTGACGACAAGGGTTTGCAGCTCCTTTGCCGTGCAGTTTTCAAAGCTGCGCTGTTTCCAGGGCTGTTCCGGATCGATGTAGCGGTACGGTTTTGAGAGATCGATTGTCTCGTTCCAACCTGCCAGAAGATCGGCGATGGCTTGTCCGTGTTCGTCGTAAATACGGTAAACGCGCTTTCGCCCGGGATTCGTGATTTTCTCGAAGGTCTCCGATATTTTGATTTTTGGAATACAAGCACGTCTTTTGTTGACTTCGACCATTTTGTAGACTGCGCCGAAAACCGGATCGCTTTTCGCGGTAATCAGGCGCTCGCCGACGCCGAAAGCGTCGATGCAGCCGCCTTGGCGAAGAATCGAGGAAATCGTGTATTCGTCAAGACTGTTCGAGACGATGATTTTGCAATCTTCAAGTCCCGCCTCGTCCAGCATTTTGCGCACGCGCTTCGACAGATACGCGAGGTCGCCGGAATCGAGCCGTACGCCTTTGAGGCGTTTTCCCATCGGGGCAAGGATTTCTTTCGCGACGCGAATGGCATTTGGCGCGCCGGAGTGCAGTACGTCAAAGGTGTCGATCAAAAGCACCGTGGCGTCCGGATATTTTTCCGCGTATTTTTTGAACGCAGTATATTCGTCATCGTAGTACATGACCCAACTGTGCGCCATGGTGCCGCTGACCGGCAGATCGAACAGCTGGCCGGCGAGGAGCGTCGCCGTGCCGACGGCGCCGCCGATGACCGCCGCGCGCGCGCCGTAAACTGCCGCGTCCATATTGTGCGCGCGCCGCGCGCCGAAGTCCGAGACGGCGCGTCCCGCTGCCGAACGCACGATGCGCTGGGTTTTTGTCGCGATCAAGGACTGATGATTGATTTGTGCCAGAATGGCCGTCTCGACAAGCTGCGCGTCAATGGGCGGCGCGACCACGGTAAGAATCGGCTCGTTCGGGTACATGATCGTGCCCTCGGGGAATGCGTAAACGTCACCGTGGAAACGATATTTTGCCAGATATTCGAGAAAATCTTCCTTAAAGATATTCAGCCCGCGAAGATAGGCAACGTCCTCCGCCGTGAAATGGAAATTCTCGATGTATTCGATGACCTGTTCCAGTCCCGCGAAAATGGCAAAGCCGCCGTTGTCGGGATTCTTGCGGTAAAACACGTCAAAGGTCACGGACTCCGCCATCGCGTCGTCGGAAAAATAGCCGCCGGCCATGGTCAGCTCGTAGAGGTCCATGACCATGCTGATATTGCGCGCGTCAAATTGCGACATGGATAAACCCTTCTTTACAATAATGATTTATACGAGATATTGCATGTACACTGCGTAGGCAAAAAGCACAAGCGCCAAAGAGATTGCCGCGAAGATGCCGCGCCGGATCCAAGTTTCCCGCGTCGGCGTCATCGTCACACGCCGCTGGGCATACATCAGGAGCAGCGCGACGAGCAGCAGGCTGTACATGGCTTTGTTCACGGTGTCGAAATAGTTCCATCCCGAAGACAAAAGAAACATCGTCAGGCAGATGACGCCGACGAGTACGATGTTTTCCCACGGTTTATATTGCCGCCCTTCCGGCTTGCCGTCCAGGATCTCGTCCATCTGCTGCACCGTTTGGATATTTTTCCGGATGCGTTTCGTTTGTCGTGCCAAAATGAATCCACTCCTCATTGCGATAATGCGTAAACAGATATATTATATCATATTTTCGCCAAATTAATCATATTTTCCTAAATTTATGCAGACGAAAATGAAATTCTGGATCTATGCGGCATAGATCCATGGATACTCGGTAAGGAGCGTTATGCTTCAGGCCTGTATCGCGCCGAATCAGAAGCGCCCTTCTATATTTATGTCCAATCATGTTCCTGATGTGTTATGCGGGAGAACCGGATAGGTGTGAATGTTTGCGACGAGGATATCCGAGATTCGTGGACGTGCAGAGAGGGGGTGTGCAGATTGTGGTTGCCCGCACGATGTATTTACGTTACAATGTTATATAAATTATTCGGATTCTCCGCCTTCGACCTGCCGGGAAGGGGCGTGGGGGCAAGATATTATCGAATCATATTGGATGGGAGATTTATGGCAACACAATCGTTTACGATTCATGCGTCAGAATACAGGAAGGCTGTGGAATGGCTGGAGGAGATCCTGACCGGAATGGAACTATCGCAAAAAGAGATCCTTTTGGCGGAACTTCTTATGGAAGAAAATTTTTTCCGTCTGTCTAAAGGGCTAGGGGGAGATTCCTCGTTTTCCGCCCATCTTGACGTCCGGAAACGTTTTGGCGATGTCCACCTCAGGCTCTCAGCGAAGGGGGAGCAATTCAATCCTATCATTGAGATGAACGAGATCACGGAGGACGAGACGGACTACTACAGTATCGCCATCCTGAAAGCG
>CACZOL010000181.1 GCA_902782705.1 uncultured Selenomonadaceae bacterium | reverse complement strand
GACGTCTTCGAACGGGTTCGCCGCAGCGAACGTCGTCGAAGCTGCGCCAACGACGAGAGCCGTCGTCAGAGCGGATACGAGAGTCTTCTTCATACAGAACTCCTCCTTAAATAAAATAGATGGTTTGGCGGTATTCCCGCCTCGGCAGCCTTAGTCCGCCGTGAGGAGTCTGTCTCGAGTGTCCATGTTTCCTCGCGTTTCTCCCCTTGGAGACCTCGGCTATTTCGCAATATAGCATACTTTTCTATTTGTTGCAAGTGTTTTTTCATATTTTTTCCAACTTTTTTCAAATTTTTTTCCAAATAATTACTATGCGCAAAAAAATTTTTACCCACATTTTCTTTCATGTATACATCATTCATTGCGATTTTTCTATGCTTGCCTTGAAATATTTGCTATAATACATTTTATATATTGCCGCAACATTCGCGGGAATCACGATCACAAAAGGAGACAATGAATAAGCCATATTGTGGTTTTGTTCGGTGTTTCCGAATTATGGGGGGATTTTGATGGCAACGGAAAATGCGCCGGAATTCGTCATTACCGATGAATTGGCGCAGAAGATCGACCGCGTGCTGGACGACCACGGGCACGACGCGACGCAGATCGTCGGCGTGCTGCTCGACGTGCAGGACCTGATCGAGCAGCAGTATGTGCCGCAGTCGGTCGCGTTCTATGTCGCGCAGAAATTGCCGATCAAAGTATCGGTGATTTACGACTGCCTGACGTTCTACTCGGCGCTTTCGCCGAAGCCGCGCGCGAAGTATCCTGTGCAGGTCTGCCGCTCGATCGCATGCAAGGTGAACGGCAGCGATTCGCTCTTTGAGACGGTGAAGGATATTCTCGGCGTCCAGCCGGGCGAAGTCACTTACGACGGGCGCTTCACCATCGAGGAAGTCTCGTGCTTCGGCGCCTGCGACGTCGCGCCTGCGATCCGTATCAACGGCAAAGTTTACGGTCACCTCGACACGCCGGACAAGGTCCGCGCCGTGCTCGAGGAATTCATGTGAGGGAGGGGAAGAAATGGGCTTTGAAGTGAAGTTTATCACGAAGAATTTCGGCAAGTACGACCCGATGTCCATCGACTCCTATCTCTCCGTCGGCGGCTATTCCGCGCTGAAAAAGGCGCTCCGGATGGACGGCGAAGATATCGCGTCGGCGATTGCCGAGGCGAAAGTCAAAGGGCGCGGCGGCGCGGCTTACGACATGGGACGCAAATGGTCGCAGTCCCGTGCGGTCAAAGCGCCGCACAAGGTTGTCATCTGCAACGCCGACGAGGGCGAGACCTGTACGTTCAAGGACCGCGAAATCATCACCAACGATCCTTTCAATTTAATAGAAGCGATTACGATTTGCGGATACACGGTGAACGCGCAGGACGGCTACATTTATATGCGCGAGGAGTATCGTCACCTGCGGCCGCGAATTTTGAACGCGATCAAGCAGGCGGAGGAAAAAGGCTTCCTCGGCGACCATATTCAAGGGACGGATTTCTCGTTCCACATTCATCTGTACTCGGGCGCGGGCGCATACGTCTGCGGCGAGGGCACGGCGCTGATCCGCTCCATCGAAGGCAAGGCGGGGCGTCCGCGCATGAAGCCGCCTTTCATGAAAGTCAGCGGTCTTTTCGCACTCCCCACTTGCGTCAACAACGTGGAGAGCTTTGCTATCGTGCCCCATCTCTTGATGGACGAGAAGCGCGAGTATGTGAGCTACGGCTCCGGCGAGTCGCTGGGCACGAAGCTCGTCAGTCTCGGCGGCAATGTGCGCCGTCCCGGCGTTTACGAGATCCCCTTCGGTACGACGGTGCGCGACATCATCTACGAACTCGGGCAGGGAATTCCCGGCGGCCATGGACTTCGGCTGATCCAGTTCGGCGGCGCGTCGGGCAAAGTCTCCGACAGCCGCATTCTTGACACGCCTTACACTTACGACGATTTGAAAGTGGCAGGCGTGACGGTGGGCTCCGGCTCGATCCTCGTCATCGACGACCGCACCAGCGTCCTTGATTTTCTGCGCATGACGCAGGACTTTTTCTCCGAAGAATCCTGCGGCCAGTGTACGCCGTGCCGCGAAGGCAACCTGCACATCAAGCTTATTCTCGCGAAAATGGCGCGGGGCGAGGCGACGCAGGCGGACATCCGGGAAATGAAGAAAATCGCCTCCATCATGTCGATCTCGTCGCTCTGCGGCCTCGGCGAGTCCGCGCAAAACGCGCTGCTCTCCGCGATGAAGGTATTCCCGAAAACGTTTGAGATAGGAGGCGAGAACTGACATGGAAGACGTCCAGATGATTCATTTGAAAATCAACAACATGCCGGTTTCCGTGCCGAAAGGAACAAAGATCCTGCAGGCGGCGCAGAGCATCGGCATCGACATTCCGCATCTTTGCTTCCATCCCGACCAGCGCGCGAAAGCCCGCTGCCGCATTTGCTCCGTCGAGGTTGTCGGCAACCGCCGTTTGCTCGCGGCTTGCTCTACCGAGGTTTGGGAGGGCATGGAGGTCTTCACGGACACGCAGATCGTCCGAGACACGCAGGTCGGTATTCTCCAGCTCATCATGGCGGATCACGACAAGAACTGCCTGACCTGCGCGCGCAATCAGCGCTGCGAGCTGCAGACGCTCTGTGCGCGGTTCAACATCCAGATCCCGAACGTACCGGACGTGACGAAAAAGCGCGAAACGGAAAACACGAATCCTTCCATCGTCCGCAATCCTGCGAAGTGCATCAAGTGCGGCCGCTGCGTGCGCGTCTGCAAGGATACGCAGGGCGTCGAGGCGCTGACCTACGCCAGCCGCAGCGACGATTTGATCGTTACGACGCCGTATAACCTTTCCATGGAAAAGACCGACTGCACGCTCTGCGGTCAGTGCAGTCTCGTCTGCCCGACGGGCGCCATTGTCGAAAAAGACGATACGCAGGTCGTGCTGGACGCGCTGCAGAATCCGGAGAAGCACGTCATCGTGCAGGTCGCTCCGGCGGTGCGCGTGGCGCTCGGCGACGCTTTCGGCTACAAGGGCGGCGCTATCGTCACGGGTCAGATGGTCACGGCGCTCAAGATGCTCGGTTTCGACCGGGTCTTTGACACGAATTTCAGCGCGGATCTCACGATCATGGAAGAAGGCTCGGAGCTTTTGCAGCGAATCCAGAACGGCGGCAAGATGCCGATGCTGACTTCCTGCAGCCCAGGCTGGATCAATTTCATCGAAAAGCATTATCCGAACCTGCTGCCGCACCTCTCGACGGCAAAATCGCCGATGTCGATGTTCGGCGCGATTGCGAAGACGTATTACGCGAAGCAGGCGGGCGTTCCGGTCAAGAACATCTTCACTGTTGCCATCATGCCCTGCACCGCGAAGAAGTTCGAGGCGGCACGGCCGGAGATGGGCAGGGACGGCATGCGCGACGTGGACGCGGTGCTGACCACCCGCGAATTCATCAAGCTGATCCATTATGTTGGCCTGTCGTTCAAAGACCTGCCGGAGAGCGAGTTCGACAGCCCGCTGGGCACGGGCAGCGG
>CACZOL010000180.1 GCA_902782705.1 uncultured Selenomonadaceae bacterium | reverse complement strand
ACGTCTTTCAGCCAATAGGTGCTGAGATTGCAAAGCTCCGTCTTGTTGAGCATGCGGATCATCATGTGGTCGCTGTTCGTCCGCACTACGCGGCGGATTTCCAGCCGCTTCTTGCGAAAGGCGGGCACGCCCGCGAGCAGGTCTTCCACGGTGAAGTAGTCGTCTTCCAGCTGGATGAAGGAGAGGGCGGCGACTTCTTCCGCCGTCACGGACGCGCGCCCCGCCAACGGGTGATTTTCGCCGACGTAGAGTACGAGGTCGGTGTCGAGGAGCGGCGTGAACGCCAGCTGGTGGCGGTCGATCAGGTAGCGGAGGGCTGCGCGTTTCGTGTCCGGCACGAAGAGGAAGCCGAGGTCGTATTCGTGCGCCGAAAGCAGATCGATCATCTTCTCAATGCCGCACTCGGTAAAGCGCACATACAGCTCCCGATCTTTCCCGCCGTTCGTGAACTCGTTGTAAAACGCGGTCAGCATCACCGCCATGTTGCTGCTGTTGTTCGTCGCGACGCGAAGCGTGTGCTCCAGCTGTTCGCGGCTGATCGAGGCGAACAGCTCGGCGTTTCGGAGGGCGCGCAGCGCATAGCCGTAAACGCGTTCCCCGGCCTCGGTCAGCTCTACGCCCTTTGAGCGGCGCGTGAAAAGCCGCGTCCCCAGTTCTTGTTCCAGGTCGCGGATGACCATGCTGACGTGGGGCTGCGTCGTGAACAGCATTTCCGCCGCCGTGGTCAGGGAGCCGCAGCGGGCGCAAGTCAGGAAATATTGAAGTTCGCGAAGTTCCATGCGCGTTACCCTTTCGCGTCTTCCACGGAAATGAACTCTATGCGGCCGTCGCTGCCGACGCGGCAGCGGACTTGCGTTCCCGGCGGGTACAGGGCGCTTTCTTCCATGGAGACCGCCATGAAGTCCGCCGGGTCCGTCATCACGAACCATTTGCGGTCGTTTTCCTGCTCGACGGGCGAGGCTAAAAACGTCATAGGCTGGACGCCGATGCAGGCGGGCTCCGGAAGATTCAGGTCGTAGACGCGGACCACGCGGTGATTCCGTTCGTTATCGAAGCAATCGACATAGAGGTAATGACGCCTGTCGGAAACCTCCGCCACGACAGGGCGGATATCCCTGATGGAGCATGCATCCCTGACCGTCTCGCCGCCGAACGTGATCGTTATGCCGTTCTCATCTCCGCCGACGGTCAGTCTGTGGTCGCGCGGGCTGTCCGAGAGACGCGTGACGAGATACGGCTGCACCTCCATGGCGTAGCTTGCGGGGCCGTAACCGTAGCCGCCGTCCGCGAACAGGTCGGGGTGCTGGGAAAAGAGGATCGTCGTGGTATAGATCCCTTCCGCGTAGGAGCCGATCACATAGGGATTGAAGTAAACGGTCAGACCCCGCGGCCCCAGCGTCCAAGGCACCACGTCGTCCGCAACCAGCTGCCGCACCTGTTCCTGTATCAGCGTACTGCCGCTTTGCATAAAGGGCGCGTCGGGATAATCGAAGCCGAGATGGGCGACGATGGCCGCGATCAGACCTTCCGTGTTCGGGCAGACGTCGGAGAGCGCGAGCTTTTTCCCCGTCCGGGCGTCGAAGTTCTGCCCGAGGACGCCGTACATGCCATGCACACCGCCCGTGTAAGAGGAGACGGACTCCATCAGGCTGACCACTTGCGAATCGGCCCGGCGGACGAAAATGTCGCGCTGCCGCTCGAAAGGGCCGTAGAACGGCGAGCCGCTGGCCAGCCGCTCTTCCCGTTCCTGTCTTGCCTCGGCGGTCATCTGCGCGTTGACGGCGTCGGCGTTTTGCGCCTCCTCCGCGCTGTAAGCGGCGAGGGCGTTGGAGAGTTCGCCGAAACCGCCGCATACGAGGTCGACGCCCGTCCAGTGCGAGACGAGCAGAGGCCCCGTTTGGTCGCCGTCCGCGAAGTACAGTGTGCGCTTCGTCAGCGGCAAAGCCTGGATCGAAGCGTCGGTAAAGCTGTCGGCTGCCGCCGCGGACGCGACGGGCGCGTCAAACTGCGGGACGGGTGCGGCGCCGGCGGACAGCGCCGCGCAAAGCGCCAGCGCGCAAAGCATTTTCTTTTTCATGGATTCTCCTCCTTTTGAGGGTATTGGTGTTTGCTTCCATTATATATAGCCATATCATGCAAAATCAGGACATCAGACCGTCACTTCTCCTGCCAGAACTTTTTTGTAGTCTTCGTAATTTTTGCGGAGAAGCTCCGGCGTGTTGAGTTCGTAGGGGCATTTCGTCGTACATTGCCGGCAGTTCAGGCAGCCTTCGATCTTTTTCATTTCCGCCTGCATT
>CACZOL010000179.1 GCA_902782705.1 uncultured Selenomonadaceae bacterium | reverse complement strand
AGAACGTCGAGCAATGTATTTTTCTTGCTCCCGTCCCGAAGATTGCGCGTGATCTCAAGATTACGCAGCGTCGTCGTGTCAAGCGAAAGACGCCCCGCCGATTCCAATCGCGTCAATCGGCTGATATGGCTGAGATCGGTCATCATCGTCCGGTGCAAATAGTCGAGCAGCGTCGCAAGCGCCGTTTCCGCGCTCACGTCGCCCGGACGGCGCGCCGTGCCGAAATGACGCAGGATCATATCCTCCGGGCGCTCGACGGGTGAAAGGTCTGTAAATGCACATTGCGCCATTCGCTGCGCTACGAAAGATTCCACATCCTGCCGAAAAGACAACTCTCCCGCGAATAAAAGCTCCGAAGGCATGACGCGGTACAACTCGTCGAGCAACGTCTGCTGACGATTTTTCCCGCCGTAGACGCCATAGAAGCACTCGCCGGTAGAAATATCCGCGCCCGCCAGCATGACGTTCTCCCCCGCCTCATAAAGGAGCGCGATATAGTTATTCTGCGCCGCCGTCAAGGCATCCTCAGACATAATCGTTCCCGGCGTGACGACTTTGATGACCTCGCGCTTCGTCAGGCCCGGTTCCTTCGGGTCGCCGATCTGCTCCGCAATAGCGACTTTGTAGCCGCGCCGGATCAGTTTCGTGATGTATCTTTCCGCCGAATGATGCGGAACGCCGCACATCGGCGATTTTTCCATATCGCCGCTGCGGCTCGTCAACGTGAGTCCCAATTCCTTTGAGACAAGCACGGCGTCGTCGAAAAACATTTCATAAAAATCGCCCAGACGAAAAAACAAGATCGCGTCCGGGTGCAGTTCCTTTGTCGCCTGATACTGCCGCATCATCGGCGTAAGTTCCATACAGCTGCCTCTCTCTCAAAAAAATAAATAAAGGAGTGATGTCCCCATCACTCCTTCACCCCATTGTTATATTACTGCTCTTCCGCTTCGCCCTCGACTTCTTTCGCCGCTTTCGTAATGCTCAGCGAGATGCGCTTACGCGCCGTATCGATGCGAAGGACTTTGACCGTCACCATATCCCCCGTATGAACGGCCTCGTCCGCGCGCGCAATTCGTTTGTTGGAAAGCTCGCCCATCGGAATCAATCCGTCAAAACCCGGCTCGATTTCCATGAACGCGCCGAAGTCCGTCAGCTTGATGACCTTACCCTCAATAATCTGGCCTTCCTCATAGCGTCCGGCACGGTCAAACCACGGATCGGGCTGCGTGTCCTTGACGCTGAGAGAAATACGATGATGCTCCTGATCGACATCTTTCACGAAAACGTCGAGTTCCTGACCGACTTTCAAGACATCAGACGGATGCTTGACGCGATCCCAAGCCAGATCGGAGATATGCGCGAGACCGTCCACGCCGCCCACGTCGATGAACGCACCGTAGTCGAGAATGCGTTTGACCGTACCGTGAACCGTCTGGCCCGCTTCCAACGTCGAAAAAACGCGATCCTGCGCTTCTTCACGCTCCTTCGCCAAAAGCTCCTTACGCGAGAGCACGAGTTTATGATTCGAAGCGTCAAACTCAATCGGCAGCGCATCGAAAACTTTTCCTTCAAAGGAAGACAGGTCCTGCACATAATGCAGTCCCACATGGGACGCAGGGATAAATCCGCGGAGCCCCTGCACGCTGACCGAAAGGCCGCCTTTGATTGCTTTCAGGACCGTAACTTCGATCGGGTTCTTGCTCTCCACGCAACCGTCGAGTTTCTTCCAGGATTCCTCCTGATCGGCCTTCAGCTTGGAAAGCGTATAGCCATGCTCACCGCCCTTGGAAACAACGTAAACGTTGATGACGTCGCCAACTTTTACGACGTCTTCCGCCGAATCCGGCTCGGGATATGCAAGCTCCTTTTTAAGAATAGGAACATCCTGCTTGGCGTCGATGGATACCCATGCCTCGGCGTGCGACACCGAGACGACGGTCGCCGGAACGACCGTACGCTCCTGGATATCCTGCATGTCCTCCAGCAGGGCTTCCATGTTATGCTCATTCACATCTGACACTTTTGATATACCTCCCTGATGATCCAGTCCGGTGTCGAGGCTCCGGCTGTGATCCCGATTTTCTTGATATTGCGAAACCATTCGTCCTCAAGCTCGGACGCTGTTTCAATATGGTGAACCACGGTCTTTTCCGCGCAAATCTGCGCCAGACGCGTAGTGTTCGCACTGTTCTTTCCGCCGATGACAAGCATCATATCGACGTCCGCTGCAAGCTTTAACGCCGCAGATTGACGCTGATCGGTCGCTGTGCAGATCGTCCTGACGATCCGTATATCATTGGACTTTGCAAGAAGCCGTGCGGCAATCGCTTGGAACCGCATACCGGAAAACGTCGTCTGCGCGACAATCCCCAGCTTCACATACGGCGGAAGCGCTTCCGCTTCTTCCTCCGTTTCCACGACGGCGGCATTTCCGCCTGCCCATTCCAAAATACTCTTGACCTCGGGATGCTTTTTCTCGCCGATAATCACGACGTCATAGCCGTCCTCCGCAAGCCGGTGCGCCGCCATCTGCGCTTTTTTGACATGCGGACAGGTGGCGTCCACGACCTTGATGGGACGCGCATTCGCCTCTTCATAGACCGCCGGCCCGACGCCGTGCGACCGTATGATAACCGTCCCTCCGTCCGGCACCTCACTGACCATATCGACGGAACCGACGCCCTCTTCTTCAAGACGCGCAACCATCTGCGGATTGTGGATAATCGGCCCCAGCGTCGACGCATTCTTTTCCGTCGCGCTTTCCCTCGCAAGCCGGATTGCCCGCTTCACGCCATAGCAAAAGCCGAGATACTCCGCAAGAATCACTTCCATAAGATTACCACATCACCCAGTCTTTTACAAGCTATTTTAGAGTATACCATAAATTTGCTCTTTTTCGCTATCATTTTTTTGAAAACTGCAAAAAAGTCCCGCAAAGGCTTCATGATTGCCGCGCACAAGACAAAAAGTATCGTTCACATAAAAATTGCGCAGGTTTTAAAAGCAGGAACCGCACATTTTTCCACGAATATATTAATTTTAGGATAACAAAAATTTCATAACAAACAAAGGGGGGCGTCAATATGTTGGCGAAAGACGTAATGCAAAGACAAGTTTACACGGTGTTGGTGGACACACCCATCAAGGATATTGCAGCCCTTATGCTTCAGCACAACATTTCAGGGCTTCCCGTGGTAAACGACTTCAATACCGTGCTTGGAGTAGTGAGCGAACTTGACCTCATGCGGAAGGAAATCCGACCGAACGAACCGAATCTCTGGCAAATGTGTCTTTATGGCATCACCAACGACCACAAAATCCAAGAACACCAAGACGCTCTGCGGAAGTGCATGGCCAACAAGGCAGAGGATATCATGACGTCTCCGGCGATTACGGTAGACGAGATGGATGACCTCGAAACGGTAGGAAAGCTCATGTTTGAAAAGAAAATCAAGCGCGTATTCGTCACAAGGAAAGGCACGCTCGTCGGCGTCATCAGCCGCTCCGCATTCACGAAACTGCTGCTTGACGGGAGCAACGTCTAAAATAGGAGAATTACGGTGAAAACCGAAAACCTTTTTGACCCAAGGCCCCAGGTAAACATCAGCGAAAGAAGTGATTCGTATGCGTAATCTCGTGCTCTTGTTGACCGCTGCCCTTTTACTCCTCTCTGGGGCGATGCAGCCGGCGTCCGCTGAAAAAACGGCGGCACCTGTCCGCGTCGGTTATTTCGAGAACGGAGAATTTCAGCAGGGCGCTGAACAGGGCGCTATACGACGGGGTTACGCCTATGAATACTACCGCAAGATCTCCGAATACACGGGCTGGCAATACGAGTATGTCTACGGCGGTTTTTCCGATCTTTATCAAATGCTCTTGGACGGACAGATCGACCTTTTGGCGGGGCTCGCGAAGACAGAGGAACGCCTCAGCCTCATCGGCTACCCGGAGTTTCCCATGGGCAGCGAAACTTACAACATGATGAAACACAGTGAGGATGACAGGATTACCACCTCCTATTCCACGCTGAACGAAAAGAGGATTGGCGTACTGGACAGCGCCATGGTGCGCGTGCTGCAAAAATTTCTTAGCGAACACAGCATCAGCGCCGAGATTGTCATTTATCCCGATCATCAGAGTTTAATGGACGCTTTTACCTGGCATCGGGTCGACGCTATGGTGGCGGAAAGCGACGGCAGCTATGCGAGGGAAGACTCGACATTGCTCTACGCTTTCGGCGCCTCGGACTATTACCTTTGCGTGAGCGCCGCCCGCCCGGATCTCCTTGACACACTGTCGAAAGCCCAAGAGCAGATGATGGTGGAAGAGCCGAATTTTGTCAATTCTCTCAAGATGAAATATGATGTTGTGAGCCGTAACCTGTCAGAGGCGGAAAAGAAATGGCTCGCCGAACACCAAATCCTCCGTGTCGGTTACCTCAACCATTATTTACCTTACAGCGATACGGACAAGAATGGGAATGCCACCGGACTTGTCTGCAATCTCATTCCCCGGATTTTGGAAGAACTTGGAATCATACGCCTTGATATTTCCTATACCGGCTTTGACAACTATGACGACATGATCGCGAACATGGACGCCGGGAATATCGACATAGCTTTCCCCGTAGGCGGCGGTCTCTTCTTCTCTGAGGAAAGCAGTATCTACCAATCCAATCCCGTAGCGTCTCCCGGTACAGATCTTATCTTCAATAAAGAATATTACCAGCATACGCTCCAAACATTCGCGGTGAACAAGAACAACCGTATGCAGTATTACTACGTCAAGACGCATTTCCCCGACGCCATGATTTTATTCTGTCCCTCCATTGAAGACTGCCTCATGGCGGTAAAGGAAGGAAAGGCTTCTTACACCACGATCAACGGCTTTAGAGCGAACGACCTCCTGAAAAATCGCCAATTCCGCAATCTTTCTGTAAAACCGCTTAACCAGCCTGACCACCGTTCTTTCGGCGTACACATAGGCGATGAAGGTCTCCTGCGTCTTCTGAATCGGGGCGTAAACCTCATCGGCAGGGATCGGATCGATGCTATCGCATATCGGTATATCGAAGGAGTTTATTCCCGCTCGATGTACGACGTGCTGATGGACAACCTTTGGATTCTCGGTCTCTTGATAGCGGCTGCGGCGCTTCTAGCCGTGGCGTTCTTCGCCCGGGAATCTTCCCACGCCAAACGCCGCATGACAGAAAGAGAAGCGGCCAGCAGAGCGCTGGAGCGAAAGACAGCGGAACTGGCCGAGCACAAACAGGCGCTCATCGAATCCAACGAAAAGCTCGCTGCCTCCGCGCAAAGGGAACAGGCGGCCAACGTGGCAAAATCACAATTCCTCTCGAATATGTCCCACGAGATCCGCACGCCGATCAACGCAATCATGGGTATGGACGAGATGATCCGCAGAGAATCGACGACGCCGCAAATCCGCGAATACGCGGAAAATATCCGCACCGCCAGCGCAAGCCTTTTGAGCCTTGTCAACGACATTCTCGACTTCTCGAAAATCGAAGCGGGCAAGATGGAAATCATTCCTGTCGAGTACGAAATCAGTTCCCTGCTGAACGACCTCGTGAACATGATCAAGACGCGCGCGGAAAAGAAAGAACTGTTCCTCCATGTGGAGGCGTCGCCGGAACTGCCGACGCTGCTCTACGGCGATGAAATCCGCATCAAGCAAGTGGCGACAAACGTACTGACCAACGCCGTGAAGTACACGGAAAAAGGCGGCGTCACCCTCCGCGTATCTTTTGAAAAGGTGAACGATGAGGAGATTCGGCTGCGATTTTCCGTCGAGGACACGGGCATCGGCATCAAGCCCGAGGACATTGAAAAATTATACAACGCCTTTGAACGCATCGAGGAAAAACGCAACCGCACCATCGAGGGCACGGGGCTCGGCATGAACATCACGAAACGCCTGCTGGAACTGATGGACAGCCATCTTGATGTCGAAAGCGTTTACGGCGAAGGCTCGACCTTTTCCTTTGCCATCGTACAGCGCGTCGTGAATTGGACGCCGATCGGGGACTTTGAGCAGGCGTATCATCAATCGATCGCGCAGCAGGACGTTTACCATGAACGCTTTACCGCACCGGAAGCGAAGGTGCTGGTGGTAGACGATACGAAAATGAACATCATCGTGATGAAGGGACTGCTCAAAGCAACGAAAGTGCAAATCGACGAAGCGGGCGGCGGGCATGAAGCTTTGACGCTGACGGCGAAAAAGAAATACGACGTCATTTTCCTCGATCACCGTATGCCGGACATGGACGGCGTGGAAACGCTGGCCGCCATGCGCGCACAGGCAGACGGGAAAAATGCCGAAACCCCCGTCATCTGCCTGACGGCGAACGCCATCTCCGGCGCCCGGGAATGGTATCTCAGCCAAGGATTCAACGATTATCTGACAAAGCCGGTGAACGGCGAGCACCTCGAAGCGATGCTCGTCAATTATCTGCCGCCGGAGCTGATAAAACCGCCCGAAGCAAGCGAGAACACAGGCGAAGATTCAAAGGAACCTAAAACCGAACATAACGACGCGGGCGATGCTGCGAACGTGAATTTCTCGGATCCGGTGCTTGCGGAGCTGTTCTCGAAAGAGGAAACCAGAAGGCTGTTCGACGCGCGCGCGGGATTGCAATTCTGCGGCTCGGAGGAGGATTATCTTGCAGTGCTCCGCGTCTTCGAAGAAACGGCAGTCGAAAAGACCGAAGAGATACACAAATTTTACGATGCGAAGGACTGGAAAAACTATACGACAAAGGTACACGGTCTGAAAAGCACGGCGCGCCTTGTCGGCGCGTTGGAGCTTTCCGACCGTGCGAAGCGCCTGGAGGCTGCAGGCGATCGCCTCGACACGAAAGAAATCGAAAAGGACACGATGGCGCTGCTTGCCCTCTATCGCTTCTGCGGCGACGCCCTCTCCTCCCTCCAGGAAACGGCGCAAAGCGACGCCGACTTGCCTGAAATCGACAGCGCATCGCTCGCCGAAGCCTACGAAACGATCAAGGAACTGGCCGCTTCCTTCGATTACGACAACATCCAGCTTGTCCTCTCGGAGCTTGCCCAAAGCCGCGTGCCGAAAGAAGCGGAAGAACGCCACGCCCGCATCGTCGAGGCCGCGAAAAAGCCGGACTGGGACGCGCTGAAAAAGATTCTGGAAGCATAACTGCAAATCAAAAACGAGGGAACGGATTTCATCCGTCCCCTCGTTTTTGATTTGCAGTTATTTCGGCATCTCGTGCAGCTGCTCGTATTTCTTTTTCTCGAAAAACTCCTCCAGCGACTTCAAAAGCGCCTCTTTGCTCGTCGATTTCAGGAGATACCCGTCCGGCTTCAATTCCAAAACCTTCATGACGCTCTCCCGATCTCCCTTGCCCGTCAGGAATATCACGGGAATCTTGTCCGTTTTCGTCTCGCTGCGGATCATCTCCAGCACCTGCGGGCCGCTGGTCACGGGCATCTCGTAATCCAAAAGGATCAAGTCCGGCTTGTTGTCCGCGATATACATCAGCGCCTGCGCGCCCGACGTAACAATCGTAACCCGATATGTGGAACTGAGCCAGCTCTTGATTGTCTTCAGGAATGTATCGTCGTCGTCGACGAGCAGGATATTTTTCCTTCGTGCGCTGGCGTCGCTGGCCTGCGCCAGAAAATTCATCTCGTCAATCAGGACCTTGATGTCCAGCGGACGTTCAAACTTGGCCGCGACAAGCATAGAAGGAATCGTCTTCTCCACGATTGCAATCTCTTCCGAAGTTCCGAGCAGCACTAAGAGCTTCTCCTCCTCGGCGCAAAGGTCTTTCAAATAGACAAGCAAATCGGAAGCCTTCGAAACGAACTCTCCCAGATAAAAAACGAAAATACCGGCCTCGGTGTGTTTTTCGTTTACAGCGGCGACAGTCGCGTCCACCGGCAAGATCTTAAAACCGGCCTCCTCCAGATTTTTCTGGATGGCGTTGACCATAAAGGATGCGCCGCTTCGTATCAATATTGCGTTCTTTTCCATGTCCGGCCCCTTCCCGCCAAGGCAATTGTTTCTTTCCCCGTTTTCATACCCTATTACTCTATTTTACCAAATGCGGGAAAAAATGCAACCTCGGCGAGCCGAAGAAACAAATTTTATTAGGTACAAAAACGGTGTTTCTGTGATACAATATAAACAGTGACAGAATGTACTCTGGTTGAACAGACTGCGAAAGGCGGTGGGAACGATGTTGACGGTCCTCCTGTATCTTGTCTGCGCTCTTTTCTTTCTTCTTTTCGCGTGGTATCTTTTTTTGGTGCTCGTCGATAACGTCGGGCCGTTTATCTTGGCGATGATGGTTCTCTTCAAGTGGCTCTTTTCCGCCGTCGTCGCTTTGATTCGCTATCCGTTTCGCTCCAAGGAAAATTCCGGCCCCGCATAAGCGGGGTTTTGTTTTTGCAAGAATTCATCAACAATAAAGGAGTGACCGATCCATGGCCGACCGACAGCACGGAAAAATCACCATCAGTGCGCTTGCCTGCAAAGACTGCGGCGCCCCTATGTACCCCGATATGCCGAAGGGCGGCATGAGCTGCGCCTACTGCGGGCACTTCGTCCCCTTCGCGCCGACGGACGAAGATTTTACGCCGCGCATTACCTTTCGTCATCAGGCTCTGGAAACAGTCGGCGGCTTCCTGAAGCTTGGCCATGTCGCGATCATGGATAAAGAAGCGCTGAATCCTCCCCCGTCCGCCGAGCAAAAAATACGAAGAATGCGGTTGGACGAAAAGATTCGCGCCTGCGACGCAGACGCCCTCGACGCGATCAACGACGAAGCCTATATCGACATGAACTGCCCTCACTGCGGGAAAAAACTCACGGCCAATCTCACGGACAACATTTTCACCTGCCCCTATTGCGGGCAAAAATTCGGCGACTATGACCAACTGTCCACGGGGGACTTTGACGCGACGCTGATCGTGGGCCGGAAATACAATTTTTACGGAAAATGCTTGCCCTTTCACCTGCACCGCGAGGAAGCGACACAAGCCGTCGCGTCTCTCAGGCGGCGGTATGCGGACGATTTTGCGGACGACAATATTGAGGCGCGCGCAAAAGAAGAGCTGATTGCCGCCTACGTCCCGGTCCAACTTGCGGATTATCGCTGGAAAATGCAGGTCAAGTCTGAGCGCGGAACATTTTGGTTCTATCAGGAGTGCCTGAACTGGACATGGACACGCACGCTGATGTTCGACGCGTATCTGCTGGACGAGCTGGCGCCTTGGGATTACAGCGAGCTTTCCATATTGAAGCCCGCCTATCTGGAAGGAAACGTGCGCCTCTTTGCGTCCCAAAACATCGGCGAATGGCAGCGGACCATCCCGAACTATATCCTGCAGAAAAAAACGCCCGCCCGTCTCAAGGCGGCTTTCGGCCTCGAGCAATGCGAACCCCTGCAAGTCTCCCGCGACCTCCGCAAGCACAAATTCGCGTTTCTCCTGCTGCCGATCTATTTTCTCGACTGTAAAAAAGACGCTGGCGAAAACGACAAACAAATCCGCGTGATGGTGAACGGCCAGACTGGAAAAGCGGCGGCGCTGATTCTGGAAAATGGCAAGGACGACCTCTTTCGCGCGATAGAACCGGCGACGTCTTACGTCTTCGCAAAAGGCGGCGAACGTACCATATTGTCGCCGCCCATGCCCGTGAAATATATAAAGTCTCCGTTCCTGCATGAACGTATGGACATCGAGGACGCTTTTGAAAAAAACAGCGGCGGGTTCTTCGCAAAGCTGTTCGGATGATGACAACACAGGACGCCATGCCTCATATCTTTTTGCGATAAAAAAGATGACCAAACTTGCCGGAAGTTGTATAATGAATTGAAAAAGCGTAAAGGAGGACGCTGTAATGACGCTGAAGCCAAAAAATTGCGCGGGATGCCGCAGGCTCTTTCTGGACCCGACAGGCTGCGGATACTGCCCCGAGTGCATCCAAAAACGCGAAGAACAGATGGCGGAAATCTCTTCCTATGTCCGCGACAATCCGCGATCGAGCGTCGCAGAGATTTGCGACGCCCTTGGCGTGAAAAAATCGTTGGTCATCTTCATGCTGCAAACCGGACGGCTGGAAGAAACCAATATACACATCAAATATCCATGCGCCGCTTGCGGAAAGCTGATTCTTCACGGACGATACTGCAAAGCGTGCGGCAAAAAAATCACCGGTGAGATTGCGGAAAGGATGAACCGGCTGCGCCAAAACGCAGCCGATAAGAAAAAGAAAGGCGTTTATTCCAAAGAGCAATGGCTGGATAAGGATTAACGAAAGCCGAAAAATTCGCCTTGCAAGTGTTTTTATGAAGGAGGAAAATGCAATGGATTTCCTTGAACTCGCCAAGGCACGGTATTCGTGCAAAAAGTTTTCGGACAAGACGGTGGAGAAAGAGAAGCTGGAGCAGATCCTGGAAGCGGGCCGGTGGGCACCCACCGCGAAAAACAATCAGCCCCAGCACATCTACGTTCTTTCGTCGAAAGAATCGCTGGCACTGGCAGATCAGATTACGCCCTGCCGTTACGGCGCTCCCGTTGTGCTTGCAGTCGCCCATGACGCGAACAACGTATTCGAGTATCCCGGCGGCGCGCACAACTCCGGCGCAGAAGATGCGGCAATCGTTGCCACGCATATTGTACTGGCCGCGAAAGCAATTGGTCTCGACACCTGCTGGCTGAATTTCTTTGACCCGGGCAAGGCAAAGGAAATCTTGAAACTGCCTGCAAACGAGGAGCTGACGATTCTCATCGACGTCGGCTATCCCGACCCGGCGGCAAAGCCTCTGGCCAATCATGACAGCCGCAAGCCGCTGTCCGAAACGGTTACTTACCGCTAATTATTCTAAAAAAATCGGCCCCGCATAAGCGCAATGTCATTAAGTTAGGCTAAATTTTAGTTTTTTACAGATGTAGATATTTTTACGGCTGTTTGTTATAATAAATTATCAATAAATGAAATGGGGGTTTATACAAAAACAAAAATCAACATAAACGAACTGACGAAAGAGCAGATTGCTAAGGCAATGACCTGCGAAACCTCCGAGGAGCTGATGGCGGCGGCGAAAGCTGTGGGCTATGAACTGACGAAGGATGAGGCTGAGGCGTATTTAACGGAGCTGTCTGATTTTGAGCTGGATAGCGAAGCATTAACTAAAGTTGCCGGTGGTCGTTGTTATACTGACTGTCCTGGCGAGAGTTATCACTGTCATT
>CACZOL010000178.1 GCA_902782705.1 uncultured Selenomonadaceae bacterium | reverse complement strand
TGCCGAAATGATAATCGTATCGCCGGGAACGATGGTCACTTTGCGGTGCTCGCCCACCGCCATGCGCGTCAGCGCCGACATCGGCTCACCCTGGCTGCCCGTCGTGATGACGACGACCTGATTCGGCGAATAGAAATTGATCTCGTCGATGTCGATGATCGTGACTTCCGGTGCGCTGATATAGCCAAGCTCCAAAGAGATCGTGACGACGTTCACCATGCTGCGGCCGAGCACGGCGACTTTCCGCTTGTAGCGCACCGCCGTATCGATCACTTGCTGGATACGGTGAACGTTCGACGAAAACGTCGCGACGATGATACGCTGCTTCGCGTTATGAAATGCCTTGTCAAAAGCCGCTCCCACCGTGCGCTCGCTGGGCGTATGCCCTTCGCGCTCCGCGTTCGTGCTGTCCGCAAGCAGCAGCAGCACGCCACGGTTGCCAAGGTCGGAAAAACGGCGAAAATCCGTCATCTCGCCGTCAATCGGCGTATAATCGAGCTTGTAGTCGCCCGTATGAACAATCATACCCAGCGGCGTGCGAATGGAAAGCCCCACCGCGTCCGGTATACTGTGATTGACACGGATAAAACCGACGCTGAAGCAGCCGGCGTTGATCACATCGCCCGGCGCGACAGGCCGAAGCTTCTCGCAGCTCACGCTGTGCTCCTTCAGCCGCCCGGACAAAATGCCGAGCGTCAACCGCGTACCGTAGACCGGCACGTCGATCTGCTTCAGCACATACGGGAGCGCGCCAATATGGTCCTCATGCCCGTGCGTGAGAACAATGGCCCTGATCTTGTCGCGATTCTCCAACAGATATGTGATGTCGGGAATCACGAGATCAATGCCCAGCATGTCGTCCTCGGGGAACATCAATCCTGCATCGATCAACAGGATATCGTCGTCCACGCGGATGACCGTCATATTTTTGCCGATCTCCCCCAAGCCGCCCAGGGGAATGACCTGCAACTTTTGTTGTCCCTTCGACAAAAAAACAACACCTCCATTTTTATTTGACTGTAAAGGGAATCCTTGATGAAATCCGAACCGTTCAATGTCTACCCGTGGATAATAAAAAGAATTGACCGTTCTGTTTTCCGTTAAAAAATATTATACCCCTAAAATTCCCAGCTTGTCAAAGAAAGAATTGAACTTGAGGCAAAATTCTTTTATAATAGATATATTCTTTTTAGGGGGTTTTCTGTTTTGAAAGAACTTGCTTACTATGACGGCGCATTTTTGCCGTTGGACACATACGCCGTCCATCTTGAGGATCGCGGCTTCCAGTTCGGCGACGGCGTGTTTGAGACGATCCGCGTATATGACGGCAAATGCTTTGCGTTAAAAGAGCATCTGGAGCGCTACCGCCGCTCGATGCGCGAGCTGGCGATTCCCATCACCGACGCAGATGCGGAGCTGGTCGGCGTCTTCTACGAACTGATCGAGAAGACGGAAATCAAGGACGGAATCATCTATTTTCAGCTCACGCGCGGCACATCGCCCCGCTCGTACCTGCCGCCGAAAATCAACCTGCCCCATCTCGGCGTCGTCATCCGCGACGTGCCGATACATACGGATTGGCAGGAAAAAGGCATCCGCGCCGCGCTGGTCGAGGATATCCGCTGGCTGCGCTGCGACATCGCTTCGCTGAATCTTCTCGGAAGCGTTCTCGCCGCCGAGGAAGCGCGGAAAAAGAACGCGAAAAAAGCATTGTTCTTCCGTAAGGAAAAGAACACCGTCACCGAAGGCGAAGACGCGAATTTCTTCGTCGTCAAAGACGAAGTGCTTTGGACGCACCCGGAAAACGAAATGATCCTCTCCGGCGTCACGCGCGCAGTCGTCAAAGAAAAGCTCGCGCCCGCGCTTGGCCTCACCGTCGTGGAAAAGACGCTGACGCCCGACTTTGTCAAAGGCGCGGAAGAAGCGTTCTTCACGAACACCGCAGACGAGATCGTCCCCGTGACGATGATCGACCACGACGCAATCGCGGACGGCACTCCCGGCAAAATCACGAAAAAGCTCCTGGCCGCGTACAAAGAGCATGTCAAAGAAGAGATCGTAAAGCCGCTGGAGGAATGAAATCCCCCCTTGTGCGTTGACAATAAAAGCACGCGTACTTATACTATATGTATACTCGCCTGCGGCGAGTGTTACGGACAGGCGCACAGCCTTTGCCCTACATTTCATTTTTCCGCAGCCGATTATAAGAGCATAATAAGGAAGGGAAGAGAAATTCATGGCAACCAACCCCGTAAAGATCACAGAAACAATCCTGCGCGACGCTCATCAGTCGCTTTGCGCTACGCGTATGCGTATCGAGCAGATGATTCCCCAACTGGAAGCGCTGGACGCCATCGGGTACAACGCTCTGGAGGCTTGGGGCGGCGCGACGTTCGACTCGTGCCTGCGCTTCCTCGGCGAAGACCCGTGGGAACGCCTTGACACTTTGAAGCAGCACCTGAAAAAGACGCCGATCCAAATGCTGCTCCGCGGCCAGAATCTTCTCGGCTACAACCATTATTCCGACGACGTGGTGCGCGCTTTCGTGCGGCAGGCTTCAAAGCACGGCGTGGCAGTGTTCCGCATCTTCGACGCGCTGAACGATATCCGCAACCTCACCACCGCCATCGACGAGGCGCTCAAATGCCCCGAAAAGCCGCACGTCCAAGGCTGCCTTGTCTATACGATCAGCCCGTACCACACGAACGAGACTTTCGTGGACCTGGCGAAAAAGCTCGAGGAAATGGGCTGCCACTCGGTCTGCATCAAAGATATGTCCGGCCTTTTGAAGCCCTATGTGGCGGAAGACCTCGTGAAGAAGCTCAAAGCCGCCGTCAAAGTCCCCATCGAACTGCACACGCACTACACGAGCGGATTCGGCTCGATGGCCTATCTGAAAGCCATCGAGGCAGGCGTAGACATCATCGACTGCGCGCTGGCGCCGTTCTCCTGCGACACGTCCCAGCCCTGCACCGAGACGATGGTCGAGACACTGGTCGGCACGGAGCGCGATACCGGCCTTGACCGCCAGAAGATGATCCCGATCTCCAAGCACTTCACGAAAGTGAAGCAGGAACTGATCGAGGAATTCAAGCTGAAAGGCTACTTCGACGTGAACCCGAACGTACTGGACTTCCAGATTCCCGGCGGTATGCTCTCGAATCTGACGAACCAGCTCAAGGAAATGGGCATGGAGGACAAATATCAGGACCTCCTCGACGAGATGCCGCGCGTACGCGCCGACCTCGGCTATCCGCCGCTGGTCACGCCGTCCAGCCAGATCGTCGGCACGATGGCCACGATGAACGTGATGATGCGCCAGCGCTACAAGATGGTGCCGAAAGAAGTCAAAGACCTCGCCCGCGGCAAGTTCGGCCGCTCACCGAAGCCCATCGACCGCGACTTCCTCATCAACACCTTGGGAATTCCCGAAAACGAGATCATCGACGACTGCGCAAAAGAGGACGCGAAGGAGAACACCGTCGCCCAGTTCAGGGACGAGCTGGCAGGCAAAGGCTACGCCAACGCGCCGGAAGAAGATATCTTGTCCTACGCGCTGTTCCCGCAGGTCGCGGAAGAATTCTTCAAGAGCAAAGGCAGAATGTAATATCCGGATAACAAAAAAGCCACCAACTGTTACAGTTGGTGGCTTTTGTCATGCCGATCAAGATTCCGCATCCCGCGCCGCTTTTCGTTCGCGATATTCCTCAGCCAGCATATAGATAAGAGGAACGACGACGAGGGTGAGCAGCGTCGACGTCGTCAGGCCGCCGATCAGCACGACGCCCATCGACTGGCGAAGCTCCGCGCCTTCGCCGATACCGAGCGCCACCGGCAGCATACCGAGAAGCGTCGAAAGCGTCGTCATCAGGATCGGACGCAGTCGCAGCGAACATGCTTCCAAGATCGCGTCGCGGATTCCCACGCCGCGTTCCCTCGCCTGATTCGCGTAATCGATCAACAAGATCGCGTTTTTCGTCACGAGACCCAAGAGCATGGTAAAACCGATGACGGACATCATGTTCGCGGTCTGGTTCGCGACAAGCAGGCCAAGCACCGCGCCGATGATGGCAAACGGCAGGCTCATCATGATGATGAACGGCTGGGACAAGCTCTCAAACTCGGCGGCCAGCACCATATAGATCAGCACGATCGCCAAAACGATCGCTTTCACGACCTCGCCGAAAATACGGCTCATCATATCGGACTGGCCGATCATTTTCGCGCGGTAACCGATGTCCATATTGAGGGCCGGGATATAATCGCTCTGGATTTTCTGCAAGAGGTCGCCGGGCGACGTGCCGACCGTATCGGCGTAAACGGCGATCTGCCGCTGCCTGCCCTCGCGGTTGATGCGCGTCGGTCCGGATTCCAGCGTAACTTCCGCGATGTCGCCAAGACGGATAAAGTTTCCGCCGGAGGTCGATACGCGCAGATTCTTCACATCGTCGACGGTGCGGCGGTTCGCCTTTTCCACCTGAAGGATGATGTCATAGTCGTTGTTGCCGATGGTGTATGAATTCCTTGTACTCTTGCCCTGGAACGCATACTGTACCACCGAGCCGACGGCGGAATTGTCCAGTCCGACGCGGCTCGCTTTGAGCTGGTCGAGACGGATCACGATTTCAGGCTCTGCGTCATTTCCCTGGATTTCCACGTCCGTCGCGCCCGGAAAGCCGCGAATCATATCGGCAAGCTCGTTCGCATAATGCATCAAATATTCGAGATCGCTGCCGCGCAGACCGATCTGCACCGGCCTCGACTCGCCGCGTCCGCCGCCGCCGCCCTGATTCGTGACGACAGAGACCTGCATTTCTCCGACTTTGGAAAATTCACGTCGAAGCTCGCGCATGATTTCCTGCATACCGCGTTTCCGCTCGCTTGCAGGATACAGCTTCACGTCGATACCGCCTTCATTGACCGGCGTGCGGACGCCGCCGATACGCGTTGCCGCCACACGCACTTCCGGCATGGACGCAATATGCTGCTCCAAAGGCTGCACGAGACGCGCCATGCGCTCCAGGCTCGTGCCCGGCGGCGCCTTCACGTTCACACTGAACTCGCCGGAGTCGTACACCGGCTGCAGCTCGATTCCAAGGAACGGAAAGAGCGCAAAATTCAAAAGCAAGGTCGCGAAAGACGCCGCGATGAATTTTTTCGGGTGACGGATGGCGTATTTCATCAACTGGTCATACGCTTCCCGCAAAGAGTCGAATCCCGCTTCAAACCGCTCCAGCAGCCACTGGATGAACGGCGGACGCAGGGACCCTTCCTGCTTCTTTGTCGGATCCTTCAGCCAGTGCGCGGACACCATCGGCGTCAAGGTATAGGCGGACATCGTGGAGAAAGCCAGCGCAAAAGCAACCGTCAGACCAAACTGCTTGAAATACTGGCCGACGACCTCGCCCATGGAGCCGATCGGTACGAAAACCGCCATCAGGGACATAGACGTCGCCAGGATCGCGAGCACCAATTCTTTTGTCGCGTCCGCCGCCGCCGCCATCGGCTTCTTCCCCATCTCGATATGGCGGAATACGTTCTCGACAAGCACGATCGCGTCATCGATCAGAAAGCCTACCGCCAAGGAAAGGCCCATCAGCGACATATTGTTCAGCGTGAAATCCATCAGCCGCATCAAATAGAACGTGGCGATGATCGAAGTCGGGATCGCGAGGCCGCCGATAATGGTCGCGCGAAGGTCCTGCAAAAAGAGGTACGTGATCGCCAGCGCCAAAAAGCCGCCGAACAAGATCGTATTCCAGACGTCGGCGACGTTTTCACGGATATATCGCGACTGGTCGCGCGTGATCTCGACGTGGATATCGGGAGGCAGGTCGTTCGCCTGCAGCTCCTTCAGCGCGGCGTTCACCCTGTCCACGACCTCGACGGTATTCGTGCGCGACTGTTTGCGGACGAATACGACGACGCAGGGAATCCCGTTCGCACGGGAATACGTCTCTTCGTCCTCCCATGTATCTTCCACATCGGCGACGTCGGTCAGCATCACCGGCCGGCCGTTGTGATTCGCGACGACGATCTGCTTGAAATCGTCGATACTGTAAAATTTACCCACCGTACGGACGGTGATGGTATTCTGGCCGTCTCGGATCTTGCCGCCCGGCGTGTTGTAATTCGCCGCGTTGACTTGCTGCAATACCGTCTGAACGGAAATGCCGTAAGCTTTCAGCTTTTCCGGCAACACATGGATCTTTATCGCGCGGGAGCTTGAGCCGACGACGCTCGCTTCCGCCACACCGTCAAGCTGCTGCAGCTCGTCCTTGACAAGATCGTCGACGAGACGGCGTACCTCCTGCGGCGGCCGTACGTCCGAAGCGAAGGTATACGCCGCGATCGCTTGGGAGGACGTATCAAAATTCTGCACCGTCGGCTCGTCGATGTCGTCAGGCAAACGGCGGCGCACCGTCGCAACCTTCTCGCGCACCTCGCTGGCCATCGCCTTCGGGTCGACGCCGATGTCAAACTCCAGCACTGTCTGGGAAAAGCCCTCGCGAATCGTCGAAGTGATGGTCTTGATACCCGACACTTGGCTGACGCGGTTTTCAATGGGCTTCGTGATCAGCGTTTCCATCTCTTCCGGCGCTGTGCCCTCATACGTCACGGTAACGCCGACCAGCGGAAGATCGACGTCAGGATACAGATCGACGCCGAGCTCCGGATACGAACGTATGCCGAAAACGACCAGCACGAGGATGAACATCGTCGTGAATACGGGCCGCTTGATAAAAGTCTCAATCATAAATGCTCTTCCTTACTATTTTTCCTCCGACGCTTCCCCGTCGAGGCGGTCCACTACTTTCACTTTGCTGCCGTCGCGGAGCTTATTTTGCCCGCCCGCGATGACGAAATCGTTCTCGCTGATACCGTCGAGGATCTCGACGAGGTCGTCGCCGATGTAGCCCGTCGTAACGACGCGGCGCACCGCCGTATCATCCTCGACGACATAGACCGTCCGCTGGTCGTCGCGCATGACGATGGCCGAGAACGGCACAGTCAAAACGTTTTGTTTCGCTTTCGTCGTAATGACGGCATCCGCGTAAACGCCGCCCTTGAGGCGCCCGTCGCGATTGTCGATGGAAACTTCCGCCTCAAAAGTGCGCGAAGCGCTGTCCGCCACCGGCGCGACCCGCGTGATGGTGCCGCGCGCCGTTTTGTCGTCGCCCGCCATCGACGGGATCGTGAAATCCACGGCTCCGCCCGGCGCGACGCTGGCGACGTATCCTTCCGGCACGTCGATCTTGGCTAACAGCGTCGAAATATCCGCGATATTGAAGAGCGCGGTACCGACTTTCGCATAATAGCCCTCTTGATAATAGCGCTTTTGGATAATACCCGCCCGCGGCGTAGATACCGTCGTGCCGCCAAGCCTCGACTGCGCCGCATCCAGCGCGCCCTTCGCCACGTCGAGCTTCGCCGCCGCATTCGCATGGGCAAACCGCAGGTTGTCCACGGACTCTTGGGATACCGCACCGTCCGCCAACAATCTCTCATAGCGTTCAAGGTCGAGCGCAGTCTTTTCAAGATTCGTCTGCGCGTCCACATACGCGCCTTCCGCTGTCAGATACGCCGCCGACATATCCTTCTGCTCCAGCACGACGAGATCCTCGCCGGCCGCGACGGCCTGCCCTTCCGCGACCAGCACGCGCTCGATGCGCCCGTCCACTTTTGCGGCGACGTCCGCCTGCCAAACCGGATCCAGCGTTCCGGAAAAACGAATCTTCGGCACGACCGTCTGCCGCTTCGGGTGCTCGACGACCACCGAGACGACCGTTCCTTGCCGGCTCTTGCTCGCCTGTTCACTGCGCCCCATTACGTTCTTTATCACGCGAAAACCGACAATCGCCACCAGAACGATTGCCACAATCAAGAATACGCGCGTCTTGCCCGACTTCATAAATATTCCCTCTCAATCCTGCTTCCTTGATTCTTCGATGCGATATATTTTTCGACGTCAGCTTTTGTTTTCCTTTACATTATAGAAAGTTTAATGAAATTCTAATTTAAAAAAGCCTCCTGCCGGAGGCTTCTGTTTATTTCAGACGAATCAATACTTCTCGCTCTCATACATCCGATAGTGGTTTGCCCCGCGTGCGACGACATCGTCCAGCGCCTTTCCCGCAGCGTCGAGCAGCGCTTCTGCCGTGTCCAGCTCTCCGCCCGCGACGGCGATACCGATGCTGCATGACGCCGGAAGAGACATATCCAGCGAGCGGCGGGCAAATTCATCCAGGAAACGCTGCGCGCGACGCTCTACGACGTCGATGGAAAGCGCCCCGCGGAAGAAGACAACGAAACGCGCGTCCGAGATCGCGCCCAAGATGTCGCTGTCGCGAAATTCTGCGCGGAGAGCCGTTTCCATAGCGCCGAAACTCTTATCTTGCTGGCTTGCATTTGCCAGCTCGCCTTTTCCGTAACCGTCAATTTCCGCCGCGAACAACACGCCTTTTTCCCGGGCACGGAGCAGCACCAGCTCTGCGTTGATCCGCGCCGCCAACGTCTTCAAGTCGATGCGCAATCCCTGCGGCGTTCCGCCGTCTTCCGGCGAAAGCTCTTCTGCGAAGCCGACGACGCCGTCCTTCCCCAGCCGCGTATATGTCAGCCGGTAAAGCGCGCCGTTCATCCGTCCCGGCGCATGCGCGTCGACGCAGCCTTTCGGCGGTCCTTCCCATAGGAAATTCCATTCCTTCGCCGTTTTGGATTCCTTGATCCCCCGTTCCTGCAAGAAGCCTTGTTCCTGCTGCGGCATACAATATGACAGGCAGTCCGTTTTCACGTCGTACATCCACGCGATTACGCGTGCACGCCGCGCCAACAGCTCGATGAGCTCGCCTTGCCCGACCATCTCTTCGTCCTCCTGAATTCCGCTTATTTCACTACCATGACCGCGCATTTCGCATTTTCCACGACATACTGGCTCACGCTGCCAAGCAGCACGCCTTTGACGAGCCCGAGCCCGCGGCTGCCCATCACGATGAGATCCGCGCCGCAGTCCTCCGCCGCGTCGACGATCACCGGCGCAGGCGAGCCCGTCTCCATGACGCGCTCCGACTCCACGCCCTCCGGCACGATTTCCTCCGCATGCGTAAGCACCACGTCGCCCGCTTTGCTCACCGCTTCCAAAAGTTCAGACGACAAACAGGAATTGACCGCGAGCTGGTTGACGTTCGCCACATACAAAAATGTCAGCTTGGATTTCAACGCCGTTGCCAATTCGATCGCTTTTTCCAGCGCACGCTCCGAGCTTTCCGAGCCGTCCACCGGCACCAATATCTTTTTCATAGACCTGTTCTCCTTCCGTTTTCAGGACTTTTTTCGTATTCAACGATATAAATATTCGCCCTTTATAAAAAAAATCCTTCTTTCCGTCAAAGATTTCCTGTCGACGTTTTCTTGCATTACTTTCCGATTTAGGTTAAACTTTACACATTCTTAAGATTGAAAGGAAGCATCACCTATGAAGGAAAAGCGAACCCCTGAAACGCAAGGCGCGGCAGACGCCGTCGCCATCATGGAAAAGACGACGATCGCCGACATTTACCGCGCGGCGTATTACCTTGACAATGTGACGACCAAGACGCCGCTCATTGAAAGCCCATATTTTTCCTCCATCTGCGGCAACACCGTTCTTTTGAAGCCGGAAAACCTGCAAGTCACCGGCTCCTTCAAACTTCGCGGCGCGTATAACCGCATCAGCCAGCTTTCGGACGAGGAACGGGCAAAAGGCGTCATCACCGCTTCGGCGGGCAACCACGCGCAGGGCGTCGCGTTCGCCTCGCAAAAACTCGGCGTCAAAGCCGTCATCTGTATGCCCGCGACGACGCCGATCCTGAAAGTCGAAGCGACGCGCGCTTACGGCGCGGAAATCGTGCTGCACGGCGACGCCTTCGACGACGCTTACGCGAAATCTCTGGAACTCCAAAAAGAAAAGGGCTATGTTTACATCCACCCGTTCAACGACTTAAACGTCCTCCTGGGACAGGGTACGACGGCAAAAGAGATCATCGACGACTGCAAAGACGTCGACGTGATCCTCGTCCCGATCGGCGGCGGCGGATTCGCCAGCGGCGTCGCGATGGCGGCGAAGCTCGTCAACCCGCACGTCAAAGTCATCGGCGTCGAGCCTGCGGGCGCGGCCTGCATGAAAGCCGCATTCAAGGCGGGCGGCGTCACCACCCTCCCCGCCGTCGACACGGTCGCCGACGGCTGCGCGGTCAAGACCCCGGGAACGCTGACCTACGCGTTCTGCCGTAAATACCTCGACAGCATCATCACGGTCTCCGAAATGGAAATCATGAGCGCTCTGCTCTCCCTGATCGAGAAACACAAGCTCGTCGCCGAGGGCGCAGGCGTGCTTTCCCTCGCCGCGCTGCCGAAACTGAAAATGAAGAACAAGAAAGTCGTCGCCATCGTCAGCGGCGGCAATATCGACATTTCGACCATCTCCGCGCTGATCGACAAGGCATTGATCGACCGCGGGCGCGTCTTCTGCTTCGGCGTGATGCTGCCGGACAAACCGGGCCAGCTCCTCGCCGTCGCCAAGATCCTCGCCGACACCAATGCGAACGTCATAAAGCTCGAACACAATCAGGCGGGCGTCACGGACAGCTTCAAGAAAGTGCAGCTCGAAGTTACCTGCGAAACGCACGGTGAAGAACATATCCGCAAGATCATCGCCGCCCTCGAAAAAAAAGGATACGACGTTTCGAGAGTGTACTAAAGGAAGGACTGCATAACGATGGAAACCGCAGCACAGCAAGACGCGCACAGCCTTCAAAATCTCTCCGAGCTCGACGACGTCACGAGCAGCCGTCTCGCCGAAGTCTTCAAGGTCCTCGGCGACCCCACGAGGATCAAGCTGCTCGCCCTTCTGACCACCGACGAGATGCGCGTCAGCGACATCGCCGAAGCGCTCTCCATGGGCCAGTCGGCCATCTCGCACCAGCTCCGCGTACTCAGGAGCGCGCGCCTCGTAAAATTCCGCAAAGACGGAAAGGAAGCATGGTACTCCCTCGACGACGACCATGTCGTCAAACTGATGCGGCAGGGGCTCGATCACGTGACCCTCGGCTGAAAGGGGCGATCTTCATGCGTGCAAAGCGACACTCTTTTCTCGCCGCCTTGACGACGTTTGTGTTCACGCTGCTTCTGTCCGGCGCCGTTCTCGCTGCGCCCCTCCTGAAGCCGGGCGCGCAAGGACACGACGTCCGTATCCTGCAGGAAAATCTTATCCGGCTTGGCTATGACGTCGAGCTCAGCGAGATCTTCGACGACGCGACACAGCGCGCAGTGCTGGAGTTCCAACGTGCCGAAGGACTGACCGCCAGCGGCACGGTAGACCGCGAGACATGGCGTGCCCTCAAAGAGCGCGCCGCCGTGAAACCACGCGCAGCGGAAGAATCGGAACCGCCCGAAAAGGAAAAACCGTCCGCGCGATCAGCGCCCGACGTAAAACCGCCTGCGAAAACGCCTCCCGCAAATCCGACGGACAAAACCCCTACGGCAAAGCCTTCCGACAAGAAGCCCACGGCAAAACCGTCGGACAAGACGCCCGAGCCTGCGGCGGAGAAAGTCCCTGAAAGCGCGCCGTTCCTGCCGAAGAAAAAGGTCGATTCCGTCATCAAGACGGCCAAGAAATACAAGGGAACGCGCTACGTCTTCGGCGGCACGACGCCGAAAGGCTTCGACTGCTCCGGCTTCGTCCAATATGTATTCAAGCAAAACGGCTTCGCGATTCCCCGCACCGCCGACGAGCAATACAAACTCGGCAAGCGCATCAAGAAACGCGCCGAGCTTGAACCCGGCGACCTCGTCTTCTTCTCGACCTACGAAAAAGGCGCGTCGCATTGCGGCATCTATCTCGGCAAGAATCAGTTCATTCACGTCTCCTCCAGCAAAGGCGTCCGCGTCGACAGCCTCGACGACAGCTATTGGAAGCCCCGCTGGTACGGCGGCAAGCACATCGTAAAAAAATAACGCGCATACAAAAAGACGCCGGCAACGGCGTCTTTTTCATGTCAGTCCTTATACATCTTCCCCAACGGATTGTCCTTGAACAGCGTGCCCTGCTCGATATACCGGTGCACCATCTTCTCGGATTTGTGGCGGGTTTGGCGCATGATATCGAGGACGCCGATATCATGCTGGGCGGCGCTGGTCGCGAAGCCGCGGCGAAGGCTGTGCCCGGCGAACTGAGAATCGTCGAAGCCCGCCATGCGCGCATATTTCTTCACGATCAGCGCGACGGATTTATCGGAGAGCGGCCCGTCGCGCAGCTCGCCGTTCTTCTTGAACGCGCGGAAAAGCGGCCCGCTCTTCAACCCCGCGCGGCGCGTCCATTCCCGCACGGCGCGGGCGGCGCAGATCGACGCGTCCGGCGCGAAAGGAATCGCGACGCTGCTCCCCTTCCCCAATTGGTCGCCTTTCGCGCGCGGAATGAAAACGACGAGTCCCTGCGGCGAAAAGGTCAGATCCTCCACATTGACGGCGACGAGCTCCGAACGGCGAAACGCGCCCGCGAACCCCAAAAGGATCAGCGCGCGGTCGCGAAGCGTCGGCAGGCTGTCCCCCTGGAAGCAGTCTGCCAAAAGCGGAAGCGTCTCCAAAAGGATCGGCGATTTCCCGTGCTGGAACGTTCCCTTCTCGCGCCGGATCGCCGCCACCGCCGCCCGCACCATGCCGTCATGGGCAGGATTCTTTTCGGCGCTGAGCCCTGCCGCGATATGATTCTCGGAAATCGCGGTGACGCGGCGCGCGACCGTATTCGCCCGCGCGTTGTCCGCGAGATCGTTGACATAGTTCACGATGGTTTCCGGCTCGGCGGGCAGCGGCGTTTTCTCATGCGTCTTGCACCAGTCGAGGAAATCGCGCCAGTCGGCATCGTAAGCCTTGACCGTGTTCTCGGCTTTGGCGCGGTTCAGGCGCCGCTTGCTTTTTTCCGAAAGCTGCTCGTTTTGTTCGATTGTCTGATTGTCCCGCAGGAAAAAATCTTCGCCCTTTTCCATCTGTTCCTCCGTGCATATGTTCTTTATACATATATTATATAGCATTGCTGAAAATTATCAACGATTCTCTGAATGAAACATCAAGGGAGCAATGAAGAAGGCAGTTTGTGCTCATATCGAGGGATTTTTTCGACTGTCAAGGAAAATGTCTCGAAGTCGTAGCCGGGGCGCTACGTCGAGAGACATTTGACACAGACAGACGGAAAAAGAGCCGATAGGAGCGCAGACGGTCTTGTTCAGTGCTCCCTTTAAAAAAAGTGAACGAAAAAGAAGGATTTTTCGTATCTATGTCAAAATAATAAATAAGTATTATTGTTTCTGATGCTACCGGAATCCAAGGTTATGACACAGGGGGGAAAAGCTGTGGAAAAACGGGAGAGCTTATGGGAAGCCTATCTCCGGCGAGGATTGAGCCGCCGCAGTTTCATCAAGAGCTGCGTCGCCCTGACCAGCTTGATGGGGCTATCAACGGATATGGTTTCCAAAGTCGTGGAGGCGGCGGAGAAGAAACCGCTTCCGGTCGTGATTTGGCTGCACGGTCATGAATGCACAGGCTGCGACGAGGCGTTTATCCGCTCGGCGTCGCCGCTGGCGTCCGACCTCGTGTTGTCCAGCATCGCCTTGGAATACGACCATCTTCTGAGCGCGGCGTGCGGCGAGCCGTTTGAACACCATCTGGAAGAAACGATCAAGAAATACTGGGGCAACTATATTCTCGCAGTGGAAGGCGCAGTCTCGACGACGGACAACGGCGTTTACTGCATGTCGGGCGGCAAGCCCTTCGTCGATACGTTCCAGCGCGTCGCCAAAGGCGCGATGGCAATCGTCGCTTACGGCACCTGCGCGGTGTCGGGCGGCATTCAAGGCGCGAAGCCGAATCCGACCGGCTCAAGCGGCGTCGGGCATTATACCGGCACGAAGCCCATCGTGAACGTCCCCGGCTGCCCCCCGATTCCCGAAGTCATGACCGGCGTAGTCATGCATATCGCCCTCTTCGGGAAATTGCCGCCGCTTGACAGCGAAAATCGTCCGAAACAATTCTTCGGCAACCGCATACACGACACCTGCTATCGCCGTCCGTTCTTCGACGCCGGCATGTTTGCCGACCGCTACGACGACGCGGGCGCGAAAGCGGGCTGGTGCCTGTACCGTCTCGGCTGCCGCGGGCCGGAGACTTACGCCTCCTGCGGCAACCTGCGCTGGTATCAGGGCATGAGCTATCCGATTCAGTCGGGCGCGGCCTGCATCGGCTGCGCAAACAACAATTTCTGGGATTCCGGCGCATCCTTCTCGGAGCGTCTGCCAAAATACGGCCCGTTGGGTGATGTTGACACCATCGGCGCCGGACTTGCCATTGCGTCGACAGCCGGCGTTGCCCTGCACGGCGCAATGAGCGTCATCCAAAAGCAGAAACGCGAGGCTGAGGAAGCCGAAGCGGAGGGAGGAGCGCATAAATGAAGCATGTAACTGTTGATCCGGTCACACGCATTGAAGGTCATCTGCGCGTTGAAATGACCGTCGACGAAGGGAGCGGCAAAGTCACCGACGCGCTTTCGAGCGGCACGGCCTGGCGCGGGCTGGAACTCATCATGAACGGACGCGATCCGCGCGACGCTTGGGCCTACATCCAACGCATCTGCGGCGTCTGCACGACGGCGCACGCGCTGGCGTCGGTGCGCGCAGTAGAGGACGCCCTGGGCATCAAGATCCCGAAAAACGCGAACTATATCCGCAACATCATGGCGGCGTCGCTGACGGTGCAGGATCATATCGTCCACTTCTACCACCTGCACGCCCTCGACTGGGTGAGCCCCGTCGAAGCATTGAAAGCCGACCCCGCCGCGACGGCGAACCTCCAGAACACGGTGCTGAACACCTACCAGCTTCCCTTCCGCAACCCCAACGCCTCGGATACTGAGGCATACCCGAAAGCTTTTCCCGAGGCAACACCCGCCTATTTCAAAGCGATCAAGGACAAAATACAGGCAATCGTTTCCGGCGGTCAGCTCGGCATCTTTGCCGCCCAGTGGTGGGATCACCCCGACTATCAGATCCTGCCGCCGGAAGTCCATTTGATGGCGGTCGCCCACTATCTTGAAATGCTGGACAAGCAGAAAGACCTGGTCACGCCGCACGTCGTATTCGGCGGCAAGAACCCGCATCCGCATTATATCGTCGGCGGTATGCCCTGCTCGATCTCCCTCGACGACGGCAACGCCCCCGTCAACACGGCGCGCCTCGCCATCGTCGACCGCGCGGTCAATCTCGCCCGCACGCTCTGCAATTACTTCTACCTGCCGGACCTGCTCGCCATCGGCCACATCTACGTCCAAAAGGGCATGACGGACGGCGGCGGCCTCGCGAAAACGCGCGTGCTCGGCTTCGGCGCGTACCCGCTGGACGCATACTCCGGCACGTCGAACGGCGACTTCTTCCGTCAGTGCCTGATCCGCTGCAACGGCGTCGTCGAAAACTTCGGCGCAGGCGTTGCGCAGGCGAAGTTCACCGAACTGACCGCCGAAGACCTCAGCAATCCCGAAGTGTTCAACGAAGGCGTCGCGCATTCGTGGTACGAATACCCCTCCGCGAACGCGGATAAGGCGCTCCACCCGTGGGACGGCATCACCGAAGCGAAATTCACGAAACCGAAAGTCGGAACGCCGACGGACTGGAAGGAACTGGACGAAAAAGGCAAGTACTCCTGGCTCAAGACGCCGAAATGGCATGGCAAGCTCTGCGAGGTCGGACCGCTGGCGCGCTATATCGTGATATACACCCGCGCCCAACAGAAGATGCTCCCCGACCCGACTTGGGCGGAAAAGATGATGCTCGACCAAATCGACGCAGTATCGAAAGTGCTGAACCTGCCGCCTCACGTATGGCTGCCGACGATGGTGGGCCGCACGGCGGCGCGCGCGCTCGACGCGCAGCTCCACGCGGAAATCGAGAAATTCTTCTTCGACCAGCTCATCGCCAACATCAAGGCCGGCGATACGCAAGTCGCGAACATGGCGAAATGGGATCCGTCGGAATGGCCGAAAAAAGCGAAAGGCGTCGGGCTTTACGAAGCGCCGCGCGGCGCGCTCAGCCATTGGGTGAATATCGAAAGCGGAAGTATCACGAATTACCAATGCATCGTCCCGACGACTTGGAACGCCTGCCCGCGCGACGATCACGCAGGACACGGCGCTTACGAGCTGGCGATGATGGACACCCGCGTCAAGGTGCCCGACAAGCCCCTCGAAATCGTGAAAGTCGTCCGCTCCTTCGACCCGTGCATGGCCTGCGCGACGCATATCTTCAACACGGAAGGCGAAAAACTCCGCGTCGTCACCACCGATCCTTACACGGGAACGCGCGTCGAATCGTAAGGAGGGATCGACATGGAAAATGTGAAGGTTCAAAAGCGGCGGGAATATTACCTGTTCAGTCCGTGGCTCCGCATCTTCCACTGGATTATGGTGGACTCGATCATCGTGCTCTTCGTGACGGGCATCTTGATCGGAAAGCCGCTGGAAATCATGGCACTGGAGCCGACGCAGACCAGCATGCTGATGAATTGGGTGCGAAACATCCATTTCCTCGCCGCCTACGCATTCTGCGCCGCCTTCATCCTGCGCGTGTACGGCTTCATCGTGAACAAAGGCGACCGCCTGTTCCCGCGTTTTTGGAAAGGACGCTTTTACGCCGACACCATCGACGTCGCCATGCACTACATGCTGGTAAAGAAATTCCACCGCTCGTATCTTAGGAACCCCTTAGCGCGTATGTCTTACGCCGGACTCTATGTACTCGTCGCCATCGAAGTTCTGACAGGCTTCGCGATGTACTACATGACGGAGCCCAACGGCATCGGCGCAACGCTCTTCGGCTGGGTCAACGTCTGGCTCGGCGGCGAAATGATGACGCACCTGGTCCACCACTACACGGCATGGGCCATCGTGCTCTTCACCTCCGGCCACCTATACATGGTTACAAGAGCCGAGTTCATGGAAGGCGAGAGCGAAGTGTCCAGCATGTTTTCCGGCTCCAAGCTCCTCGAACACATCCCCGAGGACGCCGACGAAGTGGACGGCGCGGAAAAAGCATAACCTGCCCCCAAAGACGCCTTTCGCAGACGAAAGGCGTCTTTTTCCTTTTCATTCCGATACATTCCTGCTATGATATGTATATCCAAAACCTCGATGAGCGAAAGGACGATGCAAATGGCGGAGCCTCTCTACGGCGGCCGAAGGCCGCAGCTCCTCGCCGTCGACGACGACGACCTCAATCTGATGATGATTTCCCGTGCATTTCAAAACGAAGCAGACGTCGTAACGAAAAACTCCGGGCTGGACGCCCTCGCGTGGCTTGCCGAACACAGCGCGGACCTCGTCATGCTCGACCTGCGTATGCCGGGCATGGACGGATTCGACGTCCTTCGCGCCATGAAAAGCCAGCCGCAGACCGCCGACATCCCCGTCATCTTCCTGACCGGAGACATCGGCGTAGAGCTGGAATCCCGCGGCTTCACCGAAGGCGCAACGGACTTCGTCCGGAAGCCTTTCGTTCCCGACGTCATGCGCCAGCGCGTGCGCCGCGTCCTTCGTTACGAATATTTGCAGGATCATCTGGAACAGGAAGTGCATCGGCAGACCGACCTCGCCGAGCAGCGCCTTGCCGAAAGCCAAGCGCTCTTCAAAGAAATGGCGATGGCGCTCGCCAAGACCATCGACGCCAAAGACAAGTACACGCACGGCCATTCCGAGCGCGTCGCCGCCTACTCGCAGCTTCTGGCGGCCCAAGACGGCGAAGACGAAACCGAGCAGGAACATATCTACTACATGGGCCTCTTACACGACATCGGAAAAATCGGCGTACCCGAAGAAATCATCAACAAACCGGGCAAACTGACCGACGAAGAATATCGGATCATCCAGTCCCATACCACCATCGGCTCCAGCATCCTGAAAGACATAAAGACCTTCCCCGGCCTCTCCATCGGCGCGCGTTTCCATCACGAACGCTATGACGGCAAAGGCTATCCCGACAAGCTCGCGGGCGAGAAAATCCCGGCGCAGGCGCGCATCATCGCCGTCGCCGACGCCTACGACGCGATGACCTCCAGCCGAAGCTACCGCAAAGGACTGCCGCAGGAAGTCGCACGTTCCGAGATTGTGAAAGGACGCGGCACGCAATTCGACCCGCACGTCGCCGACCTCATGATCGCCCTGATCGACGCCGATACGAACTTCACCATGCGCGACCACGAGGAAGAAACGTAAAAACCGATCCAAGGAAAGGAGACGGCACCATGACCACAGAAAATCAACCGGCGAAACAACGCACGATTTTTTCCTTTGAGATATTCCCGCCCAAGCGGGACATGCCTCTCGACACCGTCTATCGCACGCTGGACGACCTCGCGGACCTTAACCCCGACTTCATCAGCGTGACCTGCGGCGCAGGCGGCTCCTCCGACGGCTCGAACCGACGGACGATCGAAGTCGCATCGGCCATCCAAAACAAATATCACGGCGTCGGCATCGCCCACCTGCCCTGCATTCATTTCTCCCGCGAAGACGTACTTTCCATGCTGCGGGAACTGGAACAGAACGGCGTTCATCACATCCTCGCCCTGCGCGGCGACCGCGTACCGGACCTGACGCCGAAAGAAGATTTCCGCCATGCCAGCGACCTCGTCGCCTTCATTCGCGAGCACACCGGCGACCGATTCCAGATCTTTGCCGCCTGCTACCCCGAAGGACACACCGAAGCGCCCGACCTCGACGCGGATATCCGAAACCTCCGCAAGAAAGTCGACGCCGGCGTCAATCGCCTGATTTCCCAACTCTTCTTCGACAACGAATTTTTCTATGAATTTCAGGAAAAAACGGCGAAAGCCGGCATCCACGTCCCCATCGAAGCCGGCATCATGCCCGTGACGAACAAGAAACAGATCGAGCGCATGGTAACGCTCTGCGGCGCGACGCTGCCGCGAAAATTCCAGCGCGTACTTGCCAAGTACGAATCCCAGCCCGAAGCCCTGCGCGAAGCGGGCATCGCCTTTGCCACCGAGCAGATCGTCGACCTCCTCGGCCACGGCGTCGACGGCATCCACCTCTACACGATGAACAACCCCTACATCGCCCGCAAGATCAGCGAAAGCATACGCACGCTGCTGTAACGCGCAAGACATAAAAAGCGCAGGACTCGTAAAAGTCCTGCGCTTTTTCCATGCGGGAAAACGTCATACGACGCGGAAAAGCTCCTCGCGGCTGCGCTTCGGCACGCAATAATCCTTCTTCTCGTCCAGATAATACTTGACGTCGCCGTCTTTCATCGGAACGATATGCGACGCGTGCGTCGGATAGCCGAAAGCCACGATCGTCGCAATCTCTGTCGACGCCGGAAGCCCGAGAACCTCGCGAATCGGATCGCGCTCGATATTGGCAAGGATACAGCTTCCGACGCCGTCGGCCGCCGCCGCCAGCGTCATACGCGTCTCGGCAATACCGATGTCCACGTCCGTCCATTTCGCTTTTTCCGTCGCCTCATACGTCGGCACGACAAAAAGCACCGGATGCTCCCCGTCCTTTGGCTGTCCAAGCTCTTTCGGCAAAATGGCCGCCCAATGCGTAAACGTGAAAACCTTCTCCACCATTTCCTGCGAACGCACCACGAGAAAACGGAGCTGCTGCCGATTCGACGCCGAATTTGCCAGCCGCGCCGCCTCCATGATCCGCTCCAGCACCTCTTCGGGAATCTGCCTCGACTGGTCAAACCTCCGATACGTCCGGCACCATTCCATCAACTTCATAATCTCCATAACGTTTTCTCACTTGCCTTTCTTGCGAATCTCCGTTACGGGAATCCCCCCGATGCCCCAGTTGTCCGTTTCCACCTCGTCGATCGTCACTACGGTCGTCGCCTTGTTCTTCCCCAGCACGTCATGCAAGAGATTCGTCGCGCCCTCGATCAGACGCCGCTTCTGCTCCGCCGTCACCTCGCCTTCCCTTGTGATCTTGATGTTGACATACGGCATGTGTAAAAACCCCCTTCTATATTGGTAAAATTCGGCAATCCTGCTTTATCGACAATTATACGAAAGCCTCTGTGATATGCAGCGACATGAGTGACGCTACTCTTTCAGTATGCGTAACATCTTTCCACCTCATCCGACGCCCTTCGGGCGCCACCTTCCCCTCAAGGGGAAGGCTAGGGACCGACACTGTCAGGTCCTACAAGCGTCACAATCTAGGGAGCCCACTGGACTCCCGCGCCAAGCGCCCTCTCAAAGGGAAGGCAAGATTTCATGACTCATAGTGGCCGCAGTAACCAATAAAGGCGCAAAGAAACAGTCAACAGAACAACGCCATGTTCTCTGTCAACCTCCTTTGCGCCAAACTCCGATAGAGATTATGGTAAATTATATCACATTATCTTAAACTATTCAGCACCTTTCCCATTACATGCAGAAGACAAGGTTGACTTTTAACTCTCCAAAAAAACACAGGAAAGGGTACATTCCTGACAACCCAAAAATTTACAACAGATTCCTCCAAGCTCGTTTCTACATAAAATTTTATGAAGTATGATTTCCCGATTTCCTGATTTTCAGATTTTCATACTTCAAAAAATTTTTTATACCGCCCTTGCGCTTTGCTCATGCAATGCCGCATAAAAAAAACCCTCTTTTCGACTGCTGCCGAAAAGAGGGTTTTTCCTTTCGATACGATATGAGGATTTATCGTTTCTTACTCGAAGATGTAGCCGTAGCGCTTCTCAAGCTCTGCGGTGGAAAGATTGAACGCTTTCGCGATGTTCGCGTCGGCAAGGTCCTTCTTTTCCAGCCGAACCATGAAGCCGCGCGCAATCTTGTACGTCGCCGAGTCGATATTGACGCGGCGCACGCGCGTCTTGCCCGTGGCCGGGTCCTTGATGTCGTCGAAGTACATCGGTACGGCGCCGTCTTTCTGGATCGTGATCATCGCGCCCGTATTGCCGTCCTTCAGGAAGTGCACAGCCGCGTATCCCAGTGAACGCGTGTAATCGATGTCGTACGGGATTGGCGAGGAGCAGCGCAGTTCGTAGCCGATTTCCTTATCCACGATGGTGATCTTGACGCCGAGGCGGTCGAGCTCACGAAGCGCCTGCTGTTTCATGATATCGCCGAAGTCCAGCTCCGCGTAACGGATATGCCCATGCTCGTCCAGCGCGAGATCGCCGAGCATCTTCAGGTCTTCTTCCATGATCTTCTCGATGACGCCCTCGGCGACGACGGCGACGCCATAGCTGCGGCCCTCCGCTTTCTGCTTGATGATGGAGCCGACGAGGATATCTACGACCTGATGAAGCGGAATCTTGTCCGCAGCGAATTCTTCGGGGATGATCGTGATCGGCGCGCCTGAAGCCTTGCCGATGCCGAGGGCCAGATGGCCGGCCGTGCGTCCCATCGCCACGACAAAGTACCAGCGGTTATTGGAGGTGCGTGCGTCCTCCATCAGGTTCGCCGCCTCGATCGCGCCCAGTGCGCGCGCCGTCTCAAAGCCGAAGGTCGGGATGCCTTCCGGAAGCGGCAAGTCGTTGTCGATGGTTTTCGGCACATGGACGGCATGAATCGGATGACCGTTCTTCGTCGCGTGCGCCGCCACCGTCATCGCACTGAACGCCGTATCGTCGCCGCCGATGGTCACGAGATCGGTGACGCCCAGTTCTTTCAGGGTGTCGACGACCGCCGAGAGGTCTTCTTCTTTTTTCGTCGGGTTGTAGCGCGACATTTGCAGGACGCAGCCGCCCTGCAGATGAATCCGGCTCACGTCGTCGTCGGTCAGTTTGATATATTTTTTCTCGCGTTTCGCCAGATGCGAGAATCCTTCGTACATGCCGAGAACGTCCCAGCCTTGTCTATGTGCCTCCAAGGTCACTGCGGAAATGACGCCGTTCATGCCGGGCGCCGGACCGCCGCCGCAAACGATGGCCACCGTTTTTTTCTGCTCGCTCATAAAAATCCCCCTCTATATTTTGATCGCTGCTTTGAAAAGTTCTTAAAAACTGCTATCAAGGATAATATTCGCGAACGCCGGGAAAAATCCTGCAAAAATTCTCAATTCTTATGTTTTTTCTTCGGACGGCCTTTCCTGCGTTCCTGCGTCTCAAAACGCGCCGACGGGTTCCTGCGGCTGCGGGGATTCCTGCCTTTATGCGACGCGCCTTTCCGCCCCGCGTATTTGCTGAGGGATTTTTCCGTCGTTTTCTTTTCTTCGGCGCGCGCTTTCAAGGCTTTCGCGCGGAACTGCTCGCGCGCTTTCGCTTTTTCGCGCGTGCGAGAGGAACGGAGCTTCGTAATCCGGCTCTTGACGCCCGCTTCGATGCGGCGGAGCTGGTCGTACTGGCGCGCGTTCACAAAGGTGACCGCTTCCCCCGTACGTCCTGCGCGCCCCGTGCGGCCGATCCGATGAATGTAGTCTTCCGTCGTGCGCGGGATGTCATAGTTCACCACATGGGTGACGCCTTCGATGTCGAGACCGCGCGCCGCAATGTCCGTCGTCACGAGAATCTGGATCTGCGCGGCGCGGAAGCGCTTCAAAACAAGGGTCCGCTGGTTTTGCGTCAAATCGCCGGACAGTTCGTCGGCGAGGTAGCCCCGGCGCGCCAGTTCCATTGTCACGCTGTGCACGCGCTGCCGCGTCATGCAAAATACCATCATCAGGTACGGCTGTTTTTCATTGATAATCTGGCAAAGGCGATCGAGTTTCGTGTCTTCCGTCGTGTCCACGACTGTCTGCTCGATGGCGTCGAGCGCGACGTGTTCCGCCTCGATCTTGATTTCCTTCGGCGCGTCCATGTAGCGGTGCGCCAACGCGCGAACGCGGTCCGGCATCGTGGCCGAGAAAAGCAATACTTGCCGGTCCGGCGCCAGCGTGTCCAAGAGCGTCGCCACGTCTTCCAGGAAACCGCGTTTCATCATCTCGTCCGCTTCGTCGAGTACGACGCGGTTCGCCTGTGAGATACGCAGCGTCTTTCGGCGCAGATGGTCCAGGAGACGCCCCGGCGTTCCGATGATGATTTGCGGATGGCGGCGCAATTTGTCCTTTTGGCGCTCGATGTCCTGCCCGCCGAACAGCGCGATCGTCCGCAGGGAAAAGGCCTCCGCCAGCGAGCGCGCCACTTTCGCGATCTGCATCGTCAGTTCGCGCGTCGGCGTCACGATCAGGACTTGCGCTTCGTCGACGTGCGGTTTCATACGCTCCATCAGCGGCAACAAGAATGCCAGCGTTTTTCCCGTGCCCGTCGGGGCCTGCACGATTGCGTCCGCGCCGCTCCGCACGACCGGAATCGCTTCCTCCTGCACGGGCGTCGCGTCGTGGATGCCGTGACGGCGAAGCACTGCGAGGGCCGCCTCCGAGACGTTCATCTCCGTGAAACTTTTCATCAGCTCGACAAAACCTCCGTCCCCGTGTCCGTGATCAGGATCGTCTTCTCCCACTGGGCCGACAGCTTATGGTCTTTCGTGCGAACCGTCCAGCCGTCCTGTTTGTCCGTCGTGACTTTATATGTCCCTTCGTTGATCATCGGCTCCACCGTCAGCACCATGCCCGGCACCAAGAGCATGCCCGTGTCCTTTTTCCCGACGTGCGGCACGAAAGGCTCCAGATGGAACGCTTTGCCGACGCCGTGGCCGCCCAAATCCGTCACGACGGAGTATCCGTTCGCGTGCGCATGGTCGCCGCACGCCGCGCCGATGTCGCCGAGATAGTGCCACGGCTTCGCCGCCGCGATCCCGAGCTCCATGCATTCTTTCGTCACGCGCACGAGCCGTTCCGCCGCCTCCGATACTTCGCCGATCATGAACATGCGCGACGCGTCAGCGAAATAGCCGTCGAGGATCGTCGTGCAGTCGATATTGACAATGTCGCCTTCCTTCAAGATCGTATCCTTCGACGGTATGCCGTGGCATACGACGTCGTTGATGGAAATGCAGACGCTTTTGGGATACCCCTCGTAGTCAAGGCACGCCGGAATCGCGCCGTGGGACACGATATATTCATGCGCGGCTTTGTTCAGCGTCTCCGTGTCGATCCCCGGGCGGATCATTTCCGCCATCAGGTCGAGCGTGCCGTCGTTTATGACGCCGCTCTTACGGATTCCCTCGATGTCTTTTTCGTTGTTGATGATTTTTTTCGGCGGACGCACCTGTCCCCGAAAGACGTTGAATTTCATACCTGCGATGCGTTCGTCAAAGGCCAAGTGGCAATGCTTGTACTTCTTGCCGCTGCCGCACCAGCACATCGCGTTCCGCTCCGTCATGTTTTCGCTCCTTTGATTGAAGATGCGTATAAGTATATCACAAAGAATGTAAGTTGCACAGGGGAAACCTTGACATACAGACGGCCTTGCTATATATTTTTGTTTTAGGGTTATATAATCTACATAAAGAGGAAGATTATCCATGAAATATATCCTGCTCCGGCTTGTCATCGCCGTCCTGCTCGTTCTGGGCTTTTGTGCCGCAGTCGTCATCGTACCGCCCAGCGGCATTCCCGTGCTGAATTATCATCAGATCAACGATGTGGACGAGAACCTCCTGACCGTCTCCACGGCGGAATTCGAGACGCAGATGACATGGCTGGAGGAGCACGGCTACCATACGATTACCGCCGCCGAGCTCGCCGACGCCCTCGAAGGACGCGGCAGCCTGCCCAATCGTCCGGTTCTCATCACGTTTGACGACGGCTATATCGACAATTACACTTGCGCGTTCCCCATCTTGAAAAAGCATGGCATGAAAGCGACGATCTTCATCATCTCGGAATATGTGAGCCTGTATCCCAACTATCTGACTTGGGAGCAGCTCCTCGAGATGCAGGCGCATGGCATAGAATTCGGCAGCCATACCGTCGACCACAACGTGCTGACGGAGCTCTCGAAAAACTCGATCAACCATGAGCTGGCGGACTCGAAGCAAACGCTCGAAAGCAGGCTCGGCCGCCGCGTCGAATTCCTCGCGTATCCTTGCGGCTATACGAACGAGGATATAAAAGCGCGTGTTTCCGCCGCCGGCTATCGGGCCGCTTTCACCGTCGATCTCGGCAATACGCATGTCGGCGACGATCTTTACGCACTGAACCGCGTGCCGATTTTCGGCGCGATACCGCATACGATGTTCCGCTTCGTCGGCCGCCTGCAATGTCCGCGCCTCGCCGCGTGGCTGGAAAACGTCCAGCGTTCGCTGATCCGGTCCGGTCACACCGGCCTCGCCGAGATTATGCCGTCCATATAAGAACAGACACAAAAAACGCGTTGGGATTCTTCCCAACGCGTTTTTGCGTCTTGTTATCTTTGCGAGTCGATATATTCGCGCACCGCCATGCAGGCCTCGCTGTACGCTTCTGTCAGCTTGTCCACGAGCCCCTGCATGTCGTCAGGGCTGCCGCCCGCTTTGAGCTTCGCCGCCGCTTCGATCGCCGCCTGATGCAGCCGCTCAAGGCTGAGATTCGCCGAAGTCCCGACCAACGTATGCAGCGCCTCGGCCGCCATGATCGGATTTTCCATCGCGACTGCCGCGCAAAACTCCTCGAAAGAGCCGTCGTACAAAAATTTCTCCAAGTAATCGATATACAGCTTCTTGTTGCCGATGAAACGCTCTAATCCGCTCTCTGTGTCGATAACCAGAATATTTTCCTTGTTCCCCATGGCAAGTCTCCTTCCGTCACCGTACAAAACGATCAATCGCCTGTTCCAGACGCGCTATGGCTTCCAGATCGTTTTCCTGCACTGCGTCGACAATGCAGTGCTCCATGTGATCTTTCAAGATAATCTTCCCGACGTTCTTGAGCGCTGCGTCTACTGCGGAAATCTGAAGCAGGATCTCGCTGCAGTCGCGCCCTTCCTCGACCATACGCCGCACGGACTGCAAATGACCGATCAGCCGCGCCATGCGATTCAGTACCGCTTTCGTCTGCGTGTGCGTGTGAAGATGTCCCTCATGTGCATGAATATGCGCGTTTTCCTTAGCCACCGTTTCTCCTTATATCCCGCTTCGTGTTCCGATACGGCGATAAATTTCCATCTCTTTCATAATCTGACGAAATCCTTCCGTCACGTCGTCTCCGCACATACCCGCCCGGAGCGGCTCGACGATTTTCACTGCGAGGTCATAGATCGGCGTCAGGCCCATATTCGCAGCGAGCCCTTTCAGCGTATGCGCATGACGAAACGCTGTGTCGGCATCCCTGGCCGCGAGCGCCCGCTCCAGCTCCGAAAACGCCGGATCGTCAAGAAATTTCTTGTAGCATTTCTCGTAAAAATCTTCTTTATTCAAAAACCGGACAAGCGCGCCTTCCACGTCGCAGCCACGCTCCCGAAGCTCGTTCAGTAATGCGCTCACAGTATCTCCTCCGTTGTTTTCTGTTTATTTTACCATGAAGGAAGTGTATTTGCACGCTATTTTTTATGACATATTCTAGGAAATAAGTATAGGTGCAAACAAAAAAAACGACGCGCACATTCACCGATGTGCGCGTCATTTCCATTCTTCCTTATTTCACAGCAATCGTCACTTTTTCTCCGTTGACGTCCCACTCCTTGACAAATCCATCCAACGTCCCATAAACGATGGCGTCTGCCAGCGTGACTTTTTTCAGCGGCTCCTCGTTTTTCTTGACGATTTCGGCGAGTTTTTCGTTCCCCGAGATGGCGACCGTGATATGATCCGTGACCTCGAATCCGTTTTCGCGGCGCATGACCTGCACTTTGCTGATGATCTCGCGGACGAAGCCCTCCTCGATCAACTCCGACGGCAGCGTCGTCTCCAGGGCGACCGTCACGCCGCCGTACCGCTGGCAGAGATAGCCATCGGTCTGCGCCATCGTGACT
>CACZOL010000177.1 GCA_902782705.1 uncultured Selenomonadaceae bacterium | reverse complement strand
ATGAAGCTTGTTCTTCTTGATTCGTTACAAAAACGTATCAATTTTTTAAAGAACATCGTGTCTGAATTGGGCCTATCTAACGTTGATTGCGTCCATGCGCGGGCAGAGGAAGCAGGTCGGCAAAAGGAATATCGCGAGCAGTTTGACGTCGTTCTTGCGCGCGCCGTGGCTAGGCTCTCGATCTTGGCGGAATATACGCTCCCCTTTGCACGCGTCGGCGGCGTATTGCTCGCTTTGAAGGGCGCGCGCTATCTGGAAGAAATGGGAGAAGCGGAAAAGGCGGCGCATATCCTCGGCGGAGGAAAGCCTGTTGCACGCGCAGTGAAGCTCCCGGGACTCGACGATGGGCGCGCAATCGTTCGTATCGATAAAAAAGCTCCGACGCCGGCCGCTTATCCGAGAAAATCCGGAACGCCGGAAAAGAAGCCTTTAGGCTAAAACCCCCACTTTTTGTTTTCTAAATATACGATACAATAACAAAAAACCTTTCCGTTCTCGGAAAGGTTTTTTAATATGGAGCTGTCTTTTTAAGTTCTTCAGTCGACGCACAATTTCATGACCGCTCGTATTTGTCCGCGATCCGAATAGAGCTCGCAAGTGTCTCCGAGCTGTATGGCATAGTCCCGGATTTCCATTGCCGTGCAGCGGTTTTCGATGATCTGCTCGTGGCGTACGCGAAAACGGATTGCGCCCGTTTGGTCTTGGGGCATGCGTTTCAAATAGAAAACGTCCCGTTCATAGGCAGGCTTCTCGTTTTTTCCTCCTGTGGAAAGACGGGAAAGATGCGCTCGCTGCTCTATCGGCGTCAAAGCCGCACGGCCTATAGCGACGGGCTGGGCGGCATCTTCTTCCAGATCGTACAGCGTAATCTGTATCGAGAGACGAGGCGCCGCTTCCAATACCGGCGCAAGCCACGGACAAATCATGGCGAACAAGACCATTGTAACGATGAGCAGTCGCTTCATTTTCGGCCCCCCTTTTACATCATGCAATCCATGGGAATAATACTATATTATCGCAAAACTATGAAGAAGATATGAGAAATATACTGTCGGGCTCGATTTTCCTATGATATAATATGAACAGTAAAATGCTTTGACTATTGATGAACAAGGGTGCTTTATGGGAGAATTTGACTTCTGGGCGGTCGATGGGCAATCCGCCGCCGATTATTTGAAGCATCGGTATGAAATTCCGAAAGAAATGCCGAGGCTGCCATTGGCAGACGAGCCTTTTGTCGCGGCGTGGGAAGAAACCGTCGGGCAGGGCGTGTTGGACTTCCTGTCGGATCGGTTCGGCCTTCCGGTCACTGATTTTTCATGGAAAAATATCGGTTCACTGAAAATATCTTTCGCCGCTGCGTTGGGAGGGAAGCTTCCCGTCGTCGCTACGGAAAGCCATTTGGATTTTCGGACGATGGAGGCGCTTTTGAATGGGAGAAAGGGGCCGATGGAACTGCCGCCGACGGTGAACGCCTTTACGATGCAAACGAAGGCAAAGCCGATTTTTCATCATCGCATCTTATTGCTGAATCGCGCGCCCTATAGCAATATCCCTGCGGAAAAAATTGGCCTGTCGGAAGAGGTTTGGCTGGAGCGTTCTCACAGGCTGCGTATGCGGCACGAATGCGCCCATTACGAAACGCTGCGGATTTTTGGAAATATGAAAAATCACGCGCTGGACGAGATTCTCGCCGACGCCTTGGGGCAAATTGCCGCGTTCGGAAGTTTTGACGGAGACAAGCAGAGGATTTTCTTCGGTCTTACACGGGGCGAGGAGACATGCACGGGGCGGTTGTCCTTTTATTGCCAGGAAGTGGAGGAGAAAGAACGCCCCAAAATATACAAAGCCGTGGACGAGGTACTGGACGCCGTCGCCGGGGAACTGGACGGGCTTTTGGCGCGAAAGGCGGAAGATATCGAGCTTTTGTCGGCGCTTGCGGGAACGAGCATTGCGGAGCGGCTGAAGAGGCTGGAATCGGAAGGTTAGATTGGCGTATTGGCGTGGTTGCATCCGCGATGAAAACGGACGTGCAGAAAGAAAGTTCTTATGGTACAATAGAAACGGTCAAACGATATCTGGAGGTGACAGCGATGCGGTGTGGGAAATGGTTGGCGGCGATGCTGATGATGGCTTTGGCGCTTTTCCTGCCGTCCATGTGCTTGGCGGATTCCTATCCGAGCGACAGTGATACGACGGACGCATGGGAAGAGGAAGAAAAACCGCGCTTTATTGAAATCCATCGGGACGAGTCTTTTATCTATTTCATGGATCGCAAGACGGCCTATTATACCCGTATTCCGCATACGATCAAGGAGGAGATGATCAATGTCTGGATCAAGCTGGAGCCGCGCGAATACTTGGAGGGCGACTATACATATCCGGCGAAGTATTATCTCGAGCATTACCTGATCCGTCCGAAGCGGCAGCAAATCCAGTTCCTCTGTGAGATGGAAATCGCGGGGCGCCCGAGCAACGACGTCGAGGACAGGCGTTACGATCCGCGTCGTTGGGAATCACTGGTTCCCGGCAGCATAGAAGACGTCATCTATCATGCGGTCATGCTGCATAAAGATGATGTTTACGACGAATCCGCCGCCAACGGTACGGCCGTCCGTGACTTCATCGAAAATACCGTCAATGTTTCGCTGTAAAGGCGTAAAAAAGGCTGCCGACGTCGGCAGCCTTTTTTTTGTGTGCGTGAATCAGTGATGGAAGAGTCGGATATGGGTCATAGCCATGGCGATACCGTATTTGTCGCAGGACTCGATGACGTTGTCGTCCCGAATCGATCCGCCGGATTGGGCGATATAGGCGACGCCGCTTCGGGCGGCACGTTCGATGTTGTCGCCGAATGGGAAGAAAGCGTCGGACGCAAGAGAGACGTCTTTCAGTTTTTTGAGCCACGCGGCTTTCTTTTCCTCCGTGAAGACCGAAGGCTTTTCCGTAAAGAGACGCTGCCATTCTCCCTCGGCAAACATCTCGTCTCCCTCTCCTGTTACGTAAACGTCGATGGCGTTGTCCCGATCGGGGCGGCGTACGTCGTCACGGAACGGCAGGTTCAGCACGTCGGGGCTTTGACGCAGGAACCAATTGTCTGCCTTGTTCCCGGCGAGGCGCGTACAATGAACGCGTGATTGCTGGCCGGCGCCGATGCCGATTGCCTGCCCGTCCTTTGCATAGCATACGGAGTTTGACTGCGTATATTTCAGTGTAATCAGAGCCAGAAGCAAATCACGACGCGCGCTTTCGGGGATTTCCTTCGCTTTCGTCGGAATCTCGGTCAGGCAGTCTTCGGTGATTTTCACGTCGTTTCGCTGTTGTTCGAACCAGACGCCGAAAACCTGCTTCTTCTCTAAAGGCGCGGGCCGATAGGCAGGATCCATTTGCAATACGAGATAAGAGCCTTTGCGTTTTTCCTTCAAGATGGCAAGCGCCTCGTCGGTGTAGGAGGGAGCGATGACGCCGTCGGAGACTTCGCGCTTCAAGAATGACGCAGTTTGCGCGTCGCATTCGTCGGACAGCGCAACAAAATCGCCGTAAGACGACATGCGGTCCGCGCCTCGCGCGCGGATATAAGCGGTCGCTACAGGCGAGAGCTCGACGCCCTCGACGAAGTAAACCTTTTCGAGCACCGGCGAAAGAGGCACTGCGACGGCTGCACCGGCAGGGCTGACATGCTTGAACGATGCGGCGGCAGGAAGACCGGTGGCTTCCTTCAGTTCAGAAACTAGCTGCCAGCTGTTGAGCGCGTCCAATAAATTGATATATCCGGGTTTTCCGTTCAGTACTTTGAAAGGCAGCGTGCCATCTTCCGAATACACGCGAGCGGGTTTTTGATTCGGGTTGCACCCATATTTTAATGCGAGTTCGTCCATTGTGATTCTCCTTTATGATTGTTTTCTTCATTATAACGCCGTTGTTCAAATTTTGTCGATAGACAAAATCTTCGTCTTTTGCGTTTCGACGAGGTATGCCTCGTCATAACGCCGTTGTTCAAATTTTGTCGATAGACAAAATCTTTTAAATTGGCGTTTCGCCGAAGCGGGCCGCCTTTTTTCTGTGCAAAGCAGGATTTTTTGAAACGCTCTCGAAATTAATTCATAACAGTATGTTTCATAAGGAGGACGGACGTATGCGGAAAACGATTGCGGTTATGACCTCGGGCGGAGACAGCCCCGGCATGAACGCGGCGACACGGGCCGTGGTGCGGACGGCGGTCCTGAACGATGTGAAGGTTTTCGGCGTTTACAACGGCTATAAGGGGCTCTTGGAAGACGATATCGTTGAGATGAACCGGCGCAGCGTCAGCGACATCATCCAGCGCGGCGGCACGAT
>CACZOL010000176.1 GCA_902782705.1 uncultured Selenomonadaceae bacterium | reverse complement strand
TTGGCACCTTTTTGATCGCTCAATGGTTGCCGCAGTTTCATCGGGCCATTCCCTCCGCTGCTCTTGATGAGTCTTTATTCAGCTTTGTGCGTTTAGCATACCCGATTCCACGGATATTGTCAAGGGAAAAAGCGAATCACGTTCAGATTTCGTCCTCCAAGCCCTCACGGTACATTACAAAACAGTTGCGCCCTTTTTCTTTCGCAACATAGAGCGCTTCATCCGCATGGCGCATCAGCTTGTTCGGCCGATAGTCGTCTATGCCGACGCTCCAGCTCGCTCCGCCGATGGAAAGCGTCACGTTCATCTCCGCCAACTTCTCATTTTGCGCCGCCGCAGCCCGAAGCCGCTCTGCCACCCGTTTCACCGCATCGTCGCCCGCCCCCGGCAGCAGCACGAGAAATTCGTCGCCGCCAAACCTGCCGCCGACGTCCTCTCCGCGAATCGTATGACGGATCGACTCTGCCACGCCGATCAACGCCTCGTCGCCCTTTTGGTGCCCGAAAGTGTCGTTGATTTTTTTGAAGAAATCGACGTCCACAAGCATGAGTCCCAGTGTCTCCGGCTCGTTGCCGATAGGCTTCAGGCGCTCGAACGCCTGCACGATCGCACGGCGGTTCAAAAGCTTCGTCAAGAAGTCCGTCTCGGACTCCGTCATGAAATGGTGGTTCAGCTTCTGCAGTTCCAGATTCTTCCTGTGCAGTTCCCGCTCATTTTCGGAAATGACCGCAAGCAGCTTGCGGTTTCCTATCAGCACGATGATCTGCCGTACGCTCAAAAGGACCAAGAGCAGCATCGCGCCAAGGAAAAACGGACTCTCAAGCAGCCCGTACTCCACGCCGACCAGAAATAAAATGAGAAACGTCAAAAGATACGGCAGCAGCATTCGCAAATGCTCAAGACATGGCGAAACTTCCGCGTCTTCCTCCGCCATCTCCTCCCAGTCCGGCACCCGAAGCGACGCCAACGCGATCAATCCAAAGCTCATCGACCAGACAGGATCGAGCAGCCCGCCGGACACATACTCGGTGATGGACTTGACCAAGTATGTCTGATCCGCAAGGAACATCAAGAAAAGGCCGACGCCCAGCAGGAAATTTCTGCCGTTCCGCGCCCGATGCCGCCCCATACCGAAAATCAGCGAGAACATGCCCAAGAGATACACGCTGTCCGCCACAGGATAGGCCAGCATGACCGCCGCCTGCCAAAAGTTCATTTCCTTGAAATTCGCCACCGGCATCATGACGTATTTGTAAAGGAATCCGGCGCTGGCGACGATGGAAATCAAGATGTCGAGTCCCGCCGTCGCGAAGTCGATGGTTTTCTCGTCATGGATATAAAAGACAAGCGCGAAAAAGAAGACCAACGTACTGGAAAAGTAAAACAAGTCGGGAATCGACGGCGACTCCACTTCAAGGCCGAGAGCTTCCTCCTCGTACACCCAGACCGCGTCGCCGAGCAGATAGATCGCGATGCCGACGAAAAACAGCTTCCAGGCAAGCTGCCGCGTCTCTGGCCAGCGGCGCAGCCCCGCTCCCAGAATCACGAGCGCGACGGCGTCGCCGAGCACGCTGCCCGCATTGGACACCGGGCCCGCCCATTCGGGGCAAATGATCATCGCGCCGTAAAACAACAACATGAAGGATATGAAAAGAAGCACGCAGCGCCGTGTCAAGCGATCGCCCATCCTTTTCCCCTCCTCCGAGTATTGAATACTATAAAGTACATTCTACGGCTGTTCATTTTTTCCTCCCCGCAAAAAAATAAAACGCCTCTTTCTCTCCATGCGCGAATGTGATAATATAAAGAGGATACATAACGCAAGGAGGAACCATCATGCAAAAGGAAGAACTTCTCCAGCTATTACACGATCCCGACATTTGCCATGAGATTTTTCTCATTGTGAAAAACGGCGGAAGTCCTGCCTCTGCGGCTGACCTGAACAAGCTTGCCGCGCTCAAGAAGCAGATAAAACCGAGCGCCGCTAAAGCGGCGGGCGGCGATGCGGAAAAACTCGCCGCTATAAAAAACATACTGCACAAAAAAGCCGAGGAAGAGTCAAAGAAGGCGCAGGGCGTAGCAGACGCCTATGCGACGATGGACGCGCTTTCAAAAGAAATCTCCCCGGACAAAGGGCTCGATATGTCCAAAGTCAAGGACGAGGACGAAGACGCAGGCCCCGGCGTTCCGTCCGGCGTCGGCGGCGCTTTCGCGGACAAGCTCGCCCTGCTCAGAAGCCAAGTCAACAAGACGAACGAAGAACGTGCCGCAAAAGCGAAAGCCGCCGAAGAGAAAAAGGCAACGGCCAGCGGCGCGGAAAAATATACATTCGTGCTGGAGCGCCCCTGCCCTGTCTGCGGTCAAAACACGCACGTCGTCAAATGCAAGTCGCGCCTCATCGCCGAAACGACCGACCTCGACCTTTGCATTCATTACAAGGACTTCAATCCGTACCTGTATCGCGTATGGGCCTGCGAACATTGCGGCTATGCCGCCGACGAGCAGAAATTTATCCGCCGCATGCCGGAAAAGACGCAGGAAAAGCTGAGAGAATTCCTGAATTCCGCCAATCTTGCCCTGCCCTTCGTCGAGGAACGCACTTCCGAACAGGCAGTCCAGTATCTTGAGATGGCGATCCTGTTCAACGAGCTGGCCGATCCGTCGCCGAACCGCCGCGCGAATCTCTACCTGATCATGGCCTGGATCCACCGCTACGACGGCAACGCGGAAAAAGAGCGCGCCGCGCTGGACAAGGCGGCGGAGCTTTTCGACTTGTCCCTCGATACGGAAAACTATCCGGTGGACAAGATGTCCGACACGATGGCGACGTATCTGACAGGCGCAATCCATGTCATGCGCAAGGATTATGACAAAGCGACGAAACATCTGAGCCGCATTATCAGCAATCAGGCGCTCCGCACCTCCGCGCCGAAGCTTTTCGAGATGGCGCGCGATATGTGGCAGGAAATCAAGACGGCAAAAGAAAAAGGCTGACCGCACATAAACGAAGAAAATCCCGCAATTTTGCGGGATTTTTCTTTGCCTTGAAAAAACGCGGCGTATCATATAGAATAAATCCTGTATGAGCAATCATCTTATGTATTGGGGGGCTTTTTTTGGAACAGTTTTCTTCGCGGCTCGGCTTCATCCTGATCTCGGCCGGCTGCGCCATCGGCCTCGGCAACGTTTGGCGGTTCCCGTTCATTACGGGGCGTTACGGCGGCGCGTCCTTCGTGCTGATCTATCTCGCGTTTCTCGTGCTGCTCGGGCTTCCCGTCATGATCGCGGAATTCGGCGTCGGACGCGCCAGCGGACGCAGCGTCATGGCCTCGTTCAACGAACTGGAGCCGAAGGAAACGAAATGGCACCTGTTCAGCTATATCGCACTGGCCGGAAATTTCCTGCTGATGATGTTTTATACGACGGTCGCCGGCTGGATGCCCTACTATCTTTACAAGACAGTTTCAGGCGGCTTTGACGGTCTCTCTCCGGAAGAAGTCGGCGGCGTCTTCGGCGCGCTCCTGTCCGACCCCGTAACGATGACCGCCTACATGGCGGCGACAGTCGTGCTCTGCGGCGGCGTCTGTT
>CACZOL010000175.1 GCA_902782705.1 uncultured Selenomonadaceae bacterium | reverse complement strand
ATGATTCATTATGGAAACGCCGACTTTCGTGACCACCGCCATCTCGCCGTCGCTCAAAATATACGTGCGTCGTGTGGGCCTGATAATGGCGGGAATATCCGACGCGATGAAATTTTCCCCCTTGCCCAGCCCGATGACGAGCGGATTGTCCTGCTTCGTGCAGATCAGTTTCTCCGGATCGCGGCGCGACATGAACACGATGGAATAGGAGCCCTCGATGCGGCGCAGGACCTCGCGCACGGCAGCCTCGAAGTCGCCGTCGTAGACTTCCTCCAAAAGATGCGGCAGCACCTCCGTGTCCGTTTCCGAGCGAAACGTATGGCCTTTCTCGATCAACTCTTCCTTCAGCGCAAGATAATTTTCAATGATGCCGTTATGCACGACAACAAAATCCCCCGCGCAGTCCGCGTGCGGGTGCGAGTTCAGATCGGACGGACGCCCGTGCGTCGCCCAACGCGTATGGCCGATGCCCGTCTTGCCGACGGGAATGTCGTCCCCGAGCTTTTCCTTGAGCTCGGAAAGCCGCCCGACACTTTTCTCCACGCGGATCTTCTGTCCGTCAAAAACCGCGATTCCCGCAGAGTCGTAGCCCCGATATTCGAGCTTCGTCAGTCCTTCGAGAAGAAATTTCGCCGCCTCGCCGTCACCGACATAGCCAACAATACCGCACATAAATAAATTCCCTCCATACCGCCAAACGGCATAACAATCGCACATAAACACAGCAAAGAAGCCTCGCTCCTTTGCCGACGCCCCTATTCTAATGGAAGAGGACGCGATAGTCAAGCCTTAAGGAAACACTGCACAAGCGTCAATCCTAAATTTCTTCGGCGCTCTCAGCTTCCAACCGTTTCAAGAATTTGCGGTCTTCCTCCGTAAGCTCTGCTTTTTCAAGCAGATCGGGGCGACGCCGGAACGTCAGCCGAAGCGATTCTCGCCTGCGCCACGCGGCGATTTTCGCATGGTCGCCGGAAAGAAGCACATCCGGCACCAAGCGCCCGTGATAATCGCTCGGACGCGTATACTGCGGATATTCCAAAAGACCGTTGTAAAAAGAGTCCGTCGGCGCCGACATCTCCGATCCCAAAACCCCGGGAAGCATCCGCGCCACAGCGTCTACGATGACCATCGCGGGCAGTTCCCCGCCCGTCAGCACATAATCTCCGATGGACAGCGATTCATCCGCAAGCTCCGCTATACGCGCATCGAAACCTTCATAATGACCGCAAAGGAAAATCAACTGCTCGTAATCCGCAAGTTCTTTCGCTTTTTTTTGCGTGAACACTTCGCCGTCGGGACTCATCAAAAGCACGCGCCGCCGTTCAAAACTCGTCGTTTCCTTGAGAAAACGAACCGCCCGAAACATCGGCTCCGGCTTCAGTACCATACCGCTGCCGCCGCCGAACGGCGAATCGTCGACATGTTTATGCCTGTCAAAAGCAAAATCACGCGGATTCAGGATATGAATGTCAAGAAAGCCGTTTTCCCGCGCACGATGAAGAATACTGTCGTCAAACGGACTAAAAAACATCGCGGGAAACAGCGAAACAAAATCAACGCGCATCATTCCAACACTTCCGGCATCGAAACAATCATCCGACCGTCCTCGACGGATATTTCCTTCACGACGGCTTTCAGCGCGGGAACAAGCACATCTTCTGCACGTCCCGGAAGGGAAACGACATAAACATCGTTGCTTCCGGTCTTTATGACGTCCGTTACCGTACCGAGAGCCGTGCCGTCCGTTTCCTGAACGGCGAGGCCGAGAATATCCGCCACATAATACTCGCCTTCCGCAAGCGGAACCGCCTCCGAGCGATCCACTGAAATCAGCGTTCCGACCATTGCAGCCGCAGCCTCACGCGAATCGACGCCCTTGATCGTCATCAACACATGCTTTTTCTGATATCGGACGCCCGTAATCTCCACAAAACGATCGCCGATAAAACAATGCGTCATGCCTTCAAATCGGTCGGGAAAATCTGTCATCGGAATCACTTTGAATTCGCCTTTCACGCCATGCGGCGCGCCTGTCTTCCCGATGACAATACGCTTCTTAGCTGCGGATGGCGATGACTTTTCCATCTTCTATCAGAACCTCGACATTCATCATCGCGTGAAAATCGTCTCCGACTTTCACTTCGACCTGCCGTTCCAACTGCCCCTGAACGATTTCCGCGCCGAGCGCAAGTTTGGCGATATCGGAGAGTTTTTGCTCCGTCTCCGCCTTGAACGCTTCACGCTGCTGACGCTCAGCCCCAAAATGCTGACGGATTGCTTGAAGCGCCTGTAAATTTCCCTGCGCCTGCTCCTGAATCACGCGCTTCTCTTCAAGATCTATCTGCTGGAGCTCCATCGTCACCTGCTGAAGTCTCTGCGAAAGGTCGTCGCTGATACGTTTCCTGAGCTTTTCCGTAAGTTTCGCCTTGATCGTGACCGGCATTTTCAAACTGATGCTGTCCATTCCTGTTCTCCTCTTTCATCAAAATCTCGATAAACGCGCGCTGATTCAGCGCTCCCGCAAAACTACAAAACAGCGGCAAGCGCCTAAAAAGGCGCATTGCCGCACAAATCATTCAGATAATTTCCACTGTGACCCTTTTATTTTCGCGAGTGGCTGCGGCTTTGACAACCGTCCGCATCGCTTTCGCAATACGACCCTGCTTGCCGATAACCTTGCCCATGTCGTCCTGCGCCACATGCAGCTCAAACACCGTCATGCGCTCCTCGTCTTTTTCTTCGACGACGACCTCCTCGGGATGATCCACAAGGGCCTTGGCTATGATTTCAACAATATCTTTCATGTCCATTCCTCTTTCTCAGAGACAAGGCATTTTGCCAAAGAAGCTCACTTCTCTTGCTTCTTTGCCCGCTTCTGGGCGTCGAACTTCTTCATAATCCCCTTGTGGCTGAGCAGCGAGCGAACGGTATCCGTGGGCTGCGCGCCTTTTTCAAGCCAACCGAGCACTTTTTCCTCATCGACGTTAACTACTGCAGGATCCTTCGTGGAGTCGTAGTTTCCGACGATTTCGATAAAACGACCATCGCGCGGCGCACGAGAATCAGCGACAACGATGCGATAGAACGGGTGCTTCTTCGCGCCCATGCGATTCAGACGAATCTTGACTGCCATCTTTCTTCACCTCCTTAAACGGAGCGACTGCTCCTGAATTTGTATCATGAAAGCAGAAAAACGACGCTTCCGCGCTTTTATCACGGAAGGAATGGCAGGCGGAACCTCGACAGGCCCTTGCCCTGCAATTTTTTCATCTTTTTCATCATTTTCCGCATTTCGGCAAATTGTTTCAATACCTTATTGACGTCCTGGACACGCGTTCCGCTCCCCATCGCGATGCGCTTTCGGCGGCTTCCGTTGACGATGGAAATATCGGCGCGTTCCGCAGGCGTCATGGATCGAATGATCGCCTCGACATGAAGGATTTCCTTTCCGTTGAGGTCGACGTCAACGCCTTCCAGCTGCTTCTTGACGTTTCCCATACCGGGCAGCATTCCCAAAATGTCTCCGAAGGAGCCCATTTTCCGAATCTGCTGCAACTGGTCGAGAAAGTCGTCGAGCGTAAACTCATTTTTTCGGAGCTTTTTCTCGATCTTTTTCGCTTCTTCGGCGTCGTAAACACTTTGTGCTTTCTCGATCAGCGAAAGCACGTCGCCCATGCCGAGAATACGCGACGCCATACGATCGGGATAAAACGGCTCCAACGCGTCGAGTTTTTCACCCATACCGACATACTTAATCGGGCAGCCGGTAACGGCCTTGACCGAAAGGGCCGCGCCGCCGCGGGCGTCGCCGTCCATCTTTGTCAGTACCACGCCGTCTACGCCGAGCTCTTTATGGAAGCTCTCGGCAACATTCACCGCATCTTGTCCCGTCATGGCGTCCACGACGAGCAAGATCTCATGCGGCAGAACTTCCTCTTTTACAGAGCGCAGTTCCTGCATCAATTCTTCGTTAATATGAAGACGTCCGGCCGTATCAATCAATACGACGTCGCACGCATGGGATTCCGCATAAGGCAGCGCGCTTTTCGCAATCGTCACTGCATCCGTTCCCGCCGGCATCGAAAACACCGGGATGTCGAGCTGCCCGCCAAGCACTTGAAGCTGTTTGACTGCGGCGGGACGATAAATATCGTCAGCCACAAGCAACGGCTTTTTTCCTTCTTTTTTCAGCAAACGAGCAAGTTTTCCTGCCGTCGTCGTTTTACCGGAGCCTTGCAGGCCGACCATCATAACGACTGTCGGCGGCTTGGACGAAATCTGCAAACGGCTCTGCGTTCCGCCCATCAACGCTGTGAGTTCCTCGTTGACGATGCCGATAACGGCCTGCGCCGGCGTCAGTGTATCCAAGACTTCCTGCCCAACGGCACGTTCCTTCACGCGCTTGACAAAATCTTTGACGACCTTGAAATTGACGTCCGCTTCAAGAAGCGCCATGCGGACGTCGCGCATAGCCTCGGCGACGTCGTCCTCCGTGAGTTTCCCATGGCTTCGGAGCTTCTTGAACGTTTCCTGTAAGCGGTCAGCCAATCCTTCAAAAATCATTTCTCATCCTCCAGCCCCGCTAAGGGAGCAAGATTGTCCAAAATCGCGGCCTTTGCCGCCGTATCTTTCGTATCAAGCTCGACAATCCTTTGATAGATTGCCGCAAGCGTCTTTCTCTCCGCTTCTCGCCGCGCAAGCAAGCCAAGCTGCGATTCATACGCTTCCATAGCCTGCTCCGAACGGTGAAGCATATCATGTACTGCCTGCCGTGAAATTCCAAGCGTTTCTCCAATTTCCGACAGGGAATAATCCTCGAACAAACTCATCGAAAGACAATGCCGCTGCTTGTCAGTCAAGAGCGCGCCATATAGGTCAAACAGCGCCGAGCGGCGCAAAAATTCTTCCAGCATAGTTCCACCTGCGGTCAAACACATAAACCTCGGTCATTATAGCGAACTATAAATCCCCTGTCAAGTCTTTTTCCTTGTCATCCTCCATTCCTGTTTTTCAAAGAAAAACCGTCTCCGAAAATTTCGGAGACGGTAATTGCTGAAACTTTCCCACGCGGTCACTCAACCGGAGGGACATCTTTCTCTTCAAGGCGCATGAGCATGAAGCAATAGTCGGAAAGACGATTGATAAAAAGTCGATCGACCTCAGCGACCTCTTCTTCTTTTGCAAGACGAAGCATCTGACGCTCCGCGCGCCGTGCGATCGTACGCGCAAGATCGAGCATCGCGCCGCCTTTTGTGCTGCCGGGAATCAGGAAACAGCCGAGCGCGCCGACTTCATTTTCGATGCGATCCATCTCCTGCTCCATATCCTTGATATGATACTCATTGATCATCGGACGGGCACCGATACTTGCGAGGTCGGCCATAAAGCTCGGAATATCCCTTTGCAGGGCAAGAATCAACTGTTTTACCTCTTTGTTTTCACAAAATGCGCGCGCCATACCCAAAGCAGAATTCATTTCGTCAATCGTTCCGTACGTCTCGACGCGAATAGAATCCTTGTCCACGCGCTGACCCGTGTAAAGACTCGTCTGACCCTTGTCGCCGGTTTTCGTGTAAACGCCCATGCTTTTCCACCTCGTTTATTAAATTTTTTCAAATATGAATTAGTCGAAGATCTCCGTTTCGTTGAAGAAAATATGAATCTCCCGCGCCGCGCTCTCCGGACTGTCCGAAGCATGAACGGCATTTTCGCCCTTGCTCGCCGCATAAAGCTTCCGGATCGTTCCTTCCGCCGCTTCCTTCGGATCGGTCTTTCCGTTGATCTCGCGCACCTTCGCAATCGCATTATCACCTGCGAGCACCATCGCGACGATAGGCCCGGAAGTCATGAATGTTTCCAGCTCGGCATAATACGGGCGTCCGATATGCTCCTCATAATGCTTTGCCGCGACCTCTTTCGTCATCTTCATCATGCGCGCCGCAAGAAGCTGGAGCCCTGCGTCCTCATAGATCTTAATAATATCTCCCGTATGATGCGCCTTGAACGCATCCGGCTTTACCAATACCAACGTTTTTTCCATGAATCGTTTCTCCTTTTTCTTAAATAAAATTTTCAACGGTAATATTATAATTTCCTCCGCGAAAAATGTAAAGGCGAAGAAGGGGCCTTCAGATATTTATCCATGTTCTCATCGTTTCCTGTACACAACGGGCTCGCCGCGCCTCAATCCACATACCGATCTCCTTGCCTTGCAAAGTTTCCGGCGCGTCGTTTCCGCCGATGGCAAGAAGCTTTTCCGAAAGCTCGTCATAATGCGCCAAATAGGGCGGCAAACCTCCGTGATCGGCTTCAAGAATGTACAAGATTTCCCGTGCAGCAATCGGAAGCTTCGATAGAGCGACAAGCAGCGCGGCAATTTTTTTCGGCTTTTGCAGGCGAGGTGCGCGCATGTGCTCAATGATCACAAATTCCGCTACGTGCCGCCAAAGCTTTGGCAGGGTCATTCTGGCGTCCCACGCGGCCAACGCATCGATTCCGCGTTGTTCATGACCGTAATGATGCGGCAGCATATCTATTGGCGTCATTCCCTTGCCGATATCGTGCACAAGCGCCGCAAAACGCGCAACGATGTTATCCGTCCGCCCTGCAACAACGTCAACCATCGTCATCGTATGTGCAAAAGCGTCTCCCTCCGGATGAAAATCCTTGGGCTGCGTCTTTCCTATCAACGCAAATAATTCCGGAAAAACCGCGTCCAAAAGATTCGCATCGAGCAGCGCGCGAAAAAACACAGACGGCTTTGGCGCGGCGAGCGCTCGAGAAAATTCTCCCAGGATACGTTCCTGCGGTTCGCCCAGAAGTTCTTCCCGACAAGCGCGCATCAACTCCACTGTATGCGACTCGATCGTATAGCCGAAAACCGCCGCCTGCCGCGCAGCCCGGAGCGCCCGCACCGGATCTTCCAAAAAACAATCTGAAATTGCACGGATTCGTCCCTGCCGAACGTCATTTTCACCGCCGAACGGATCGATCAAAACGGAAGCCCGTCCGTCCGGAAAAAGCTCAAGCGCCATCGCATTCATCGTCGTATCGCGGCGGGAAAGGTCCTCTTCCAGCGTAACACAGCCGTCCGCGCGTGTCACGAACCCCCGATAGCCTTTTCCCGTCTTGCGTTCCGTTCGTGCAAGCGCAATTTCCGATGATTTCCCGTCAAGCCGCAGCAAAAAAACAGGGAACGCACGCCCTACTTTTTGCGCTTCCGGAAATAACGACAAAAAAGCCGGCTCGTCAAGTCCCACAACTACATAATCTTTATCCTTCGGCTCCTCACCGCGCAAAGAATCCCGAACCCAGCCGCCGACAATCGCGGCACGTCCTCCAGCCGTATGCACGCGCCGAACAAATTCCAATTCCTTCATATCGGCCTCCAATACCCTCTCTGCGCCTTCATATAAAAAAGCAGGGCTTTACGCCCCGCAATTCTTATTCTTTCACAATATACGCCCCGCGCTCTTCCACGCCGAGCACCACGGCGCGCGCTTCGACTTCATGACGGCGGAACGTCTCGACCATCGCGTCGCCGATTGCCTCTGCGTGTTCCGTCGCATACGCGATGATGCACGGACCGGCGCCGCTCATCGCAGCTCCCAGCGCGCCCGCCTCCCGCGCCGCGTCAAAAACCTCATACATGCCGGGAATCAATTTCGCACGATACGGCTGATGCAGCGCGTCCTCAAACGCATGGCGCAAGAACATCTCATTTCCTTTTGCCAACGCGCCGACAAGCATGGCCGCACGCCCCACATTAAACACCGCGTCTTTCATCGGCACGTTCGCCGGAAGCGCATCGCGAGCCGCCTTTGTCGAAAGGGGGAAATCAGGAATCGCAACGATCATTTTCAAAGAAATCCGCGGCAAAAACGAAAAGCTCTCCGGTACGCCGTCTTGCACTAAGCTGACCGTAAACCCGCCGTAAATCGCCGGCGCCACATTATCCGGGTGCCCCTCCAAATCGGTCGCGATCTGCAAAAGGCCTCGCCGGTCATAAGGATTTCCAAGGGCCACGTTCGCCGCTTTCAACGCGCCGACAATCGCCGCCGCGCTGCTGCCAAGTCCTCGTGAGAGAGGCACGCCGTTTTTCATGCGAATGAATGCGCCCCGAAACGTGTCGTCCGCTTTCACACGACGCAAAAGCATTTGTATCGAACGCCATGCGAGATTGCGCTCATCCGTCGGGATATTCTCCGCGCCCTCGCCCTCAACCTGTATCTCTACGCCCGGTTCTTTTTTGAGCGTCAACGAAAGCTCATTGTACATCGTGCAGGCAACGCCCAGGCAATCAAATCCGGGGCCGCAATTCGCGCTGGTTGCCGGCACGCGAATCTTCACAGATTTTTCCATTCATTCAACCTCTTTCGTAGGCGGCGTTTCAACACGAATCACGCTCGATATCTTCGTCACGACGGGAAGCGCATTGAGCGTCCGCTGCGCCCGCTCGATGCGGCGATGTTTGACATGATGCGTAATAGCGACAATCTCTGCGAGATCGCCAACCTTGCGCGTCTGGATTACTGAATTCAGACTGACGCCCTCGTCGCCAAACGCGGTGGCGATTGCGCCAAGAACGCCCGGCATATCCGCAACCAAGAGACGCACATAGTACGCGGAAACCGTCTCTTCCACCGGACACAAATGCTTTTCTTCGAACGTCTGCAATCCGATCTCACGCACTTCGCCGCTGACAATGCCTCTCGCCAAAGACACAATATCCGCGATGACCGCCGAAGCCGTCGGAAGCGAACCCGCGCCGCGACCGTAAAACATTGCCTCGCCGATGGCGTTTCCCTTGATAAAGATTGCGTTGAACACATCGCTGACAGACGCCAGCGGGTGATCTTTCGGCAGGAACGTCGGATGCACGCGTACGTCGACGCCCTTTTCCGGCGAATCCTTCGCAATCGCAAGGAGCTTTATGACATACCCAAGCTGCCGGGCATAATCGATGTCCTCCGGCGTAATCTTTGTAATGCCCTCTACCGACACTGCCTGCAGCGTCACTCTCGTATTGAAAGCCAAGGAAGCCAAGATTGCCGCTTTTCGCGCCGCGTCCAATCCCTCAACGTCCGCTGCGGGATTCGCCTCGGCATAGCCTTTCGCCTGCGCTTCCTTTAAGACCGATTGGTAATCCTCTCCAAATTCGGTCATTTTCGTCAGCATATAATTCGTCGTACCGTTTACGATACCAATCACTTCGGTGATACGATTCGCGGTCAGGCTCTCCATGATGGGACGGATAATCGGAATGCCGCCGCCGACGCTGGCTTCAAAAAGGAACCCGACATTATTCTTTTCCGCCGTCTCAAACATTTCCTTGCCGAATTGGGCGATGACGTCCTTATTTGCCGTCACGACATGCTTTCCGGCTTCCATCGCCGCCAGCATATACTCCCGCGCGGGCTTCAGGCCGCCCATCAATTCGACGACAATCTGGATTTCCTCATCTTCGAGAATATCTTCAATCTTATCCGTTACGAGCAAATCTTCCATGTGCGGGCGCGTCTTTTTTGCGTCGCGGACGAGCACCGCTTTGACCTTGACCGGAGCTCCTGCTTTCAGCGCAACTTCCCGGGCGTTCTCATGCAGCACCTGAAGAACGCCGGAACCGACAGTTCCCGCGCCCAAAAGTCCAATCTTGATCGGTTTTTCCATTCCCGTACTCTCACTCCTGCCCAAGAATTTCCAGCTTTTTCACGCCGCCGAGCGAACGAAGTTTCTCCAGCAGCGCTTCAAGATTCGTGGAAAGCTTGTCCGTTTCAATGGAAATCGTCGTATTTGCCACGCCCTGAAGCGGAATGCCCTGATGAATGGTCAATACGTTGCCGGACGCGTCCGAAATCATATTCAAGATACTGGAAAGGACGCCTTTCTTGTTCTCCAAAAAAAACGTCAGCGTGATGAGTTTATTTTGGCTTGCTTCGTAAAACGGAAACACGTAATCCTTGTATTTGTAGTACGCGCTCCGGCTCAGGCTCATCTTCTCGACGGCTTCATTAATCGTTCTCGCTTCACCGCGTTTCAACATTTCCTTGACGCGAATCGTTTTTTTGATCGCCCCGGGAAGAATCTCCTCGCAAACCAAATAAAAACCCTTAGACGTTTTTTTCATGAAAGCCCCTCCGTTTATATCCAATGGAACATTTTCTTCACACGGAGGATATTATACCATTCCTCATTTGACAAATGCAACAGGAATTCATGGTTTCCATTAAAATCAATAAGGGCGCGCCATCCGGCGCGCCCCGCTGTCAACATATTCCCTTTTCTTTCCCCCACGCGCTGATCTTATCATACAACGGCGTAGCGACATGGTATTCTTTTCCGAGACGCGAAACGCGATGAACGAGACCGTCAAATTCGGACGGCCCCCCATGCGCCACGTCTCTCTGCATCGAAGTCTTGAGATCCTTCGTAAAAGAATCCATCAATTTCAAATTAACGTCGACCAAGGATTTTTCAAACTGAATCCCCATACTGCGACCGAGCGCCTCAATTTCCTCAATCAAGCCGATGAACAGTTTTCTCGGCTCCCCTTCCCGAAGAAAATCGCCGCTGACTGCGTCGAAATAGAGGCCCGCCGCTCCGAGCGGCGATACATAGCTGAATTTCTGCAGCGCTTCCCGCCGAATATTCTCCGTAAAATGGCCGTCAATATCCGCCGCCTGCAAGACAGGCTCCAACTCCTTGGCCAGCGATTCCAAGCGACGTTCCTGCTTTGGACGATACCCGTAAAAAATCCGCAGGATAGGGGCCGGCTGCGCGACGATACCCGGCGACTCCACCATACCGTAAATATAGACGCAGCCGTCCAAAACCGTCGCATCCGGCAGTTCCTTTTGCATAACCTCCCCCGTTCCGAAAACGTTCAAAAGAGGAATGACAAGCGTCTCTTTCCCCGCATGCCGCCTTACAAACTCAATCGCGTCCGGCAAACTATAGTACTTGAAACAGACGAAGATCACGTCCGGCGTATCGTCATATTCATCGCTTGCACAGGCTTTCGCAGTCGGTACGGGAATATCCCCGCGATGCGAAGTGCGAAGCAAAAAACCTTTTTCCTTGATGGCCGCCAAATGCGCGCCGCGTGCAATAAAGGTCAAGTCGTTCCCCGCCAGGGCCAGATAAGCGCCGACAATGCCGCCGACGCCGCCGGCGCCAAGAACCGCAAATTTCATTTTTTCCCCTCCTTATAAGAGACCATACGTCAATACAGTTTTTCAAGCGTCTCGTCCGAGATCTTGAAGGTATGTTCTCCCTCCACGGGGAAACTGCGAGCCGTCACCTCGTCTTTGTAGTCTTTCATCGCATTCACGATATCGTCGTGGAGATTGGCGAAGCGCTTCACGAATTTAGGGCAGAACCCGTTGGAGAAACCGAGCATGTCGTTGACGACGAGCACTTGCCCATCGCAGCCGTTTCCGCCTCCGATTCCTATCGTGACGGCATTGACGCTTGCCGTCACTTTTTCCGCCAACCGGGAAGGCACGCACTCCAAAACGATCGCGCAGCAACCGGCTTGATCCAGCGCTTTTGCGTCGTCTATCAGTTTCTGCGCGGTAGCGGCGTCTTTTCCCTGCACCTTATAGCCGCCGAGCTGGTTCACCGACTGCGGCGTCAACCCAAGATGTCCGACGACAGGAATTCCTGCGGCAATCATCTTTTCAATGCCCGGCAAGATTTCCACGCCGCCTTCCAATTTTACCGCCTGACAATTCGTTTCTTTCAATAAACGTCCTGCATTTTCCACCGCCTGCTCCGCCGACACCTGATAGCTCATGAACGGCATATCGACGACGACGAACGTGTTCTTCACCCCGCGGCAAACGGCTTTCCCATGATGAATCATATCTTCCATCGTGACCGGCAGCGTTGATCCATAACCCAACATGACGTTCCCCAAGGAATCGCCTACCAGGATTGTATCAATCCCGGATTCTTCCACGAGCTGCGCCATCGAATAATCATAAGCGGTAATCATCGTGACCGGCGTCTTGCTGGCTTTCCTTTCCTTAAAAGTAGCAACGGTAAACGGTTGGTTTGACATGAATATGCACCTCCTGCAAAATTTCAGCAAACAACGACCTGTCGCTTTACGCCCGTATACAATAAAAAAGCTTCTTTGCCCATGACAAAGAAGCCTGTATACGCCCCGGCGGCAATCCGCATGATTTGCCGTCTCGGTCAATATGATCCGAGCAGCCCACGAACCGCGTCCTTTATTACCGGCATTGGCAGTATAACTCAAGCCCCTTGATGTCATCTGTTTGCCTAGGTCAAAGAATACCATACGCAAGGTAGGAAAGCAAGCACAAAAAACGACATGGCGAATATGCCATGCCGTTTTTCCAACGTTTTATTCCTGTGCGTGTTTCATTCGGTTGATGGCGCTGACGAGTGCAAGGATCGACGCCGTGATGATGTCGGTGTCCATGCCCGCGCCCCAATAGGTCTTTCCGTCTTCGCTTGTGACGCTGATATAAGCCATCGCGCGCGACGCCTGACCGATTTCCAAAGCGTGCTCGCTGTACGTCAGGTCTTTGTAGCTGACGCCAAGATTTTGCTGGAGCGCGCTCGACACCGCATCGAGACGACCGTTGCCGCGCGCCTTATACGTCTGCTCTTTTCCGTTGACAAGCATGATGACCTCGCCGGAGCGGGAACCGTCCGGCTCCTTTTTCAGCGTAAAGTCGATCAGTTTGTACGGCATTTCGACATTGACATATTCGTTCTGGAAAATCTGATATATCTCGTCCGGCAAGAGTTCCTTGTGCTTGTGGTCGGAAACGTTCTTGACGAAATACCCGAAGTCTTCGCGCATTTTCTTTGGCATGACGATGCCGTACTGATGCTCCATGACGAAACCGACGCCGCCCTTGCCGGACTGGCTGTTGATGCGAATGACGTCGGCGTCGTATTCGCGCCCGACGTCCTGCGGATCGATGGGAAGGTAAGGAACCGTCCAGCGCGCCGGATCCGTCTCCTCACGCCACTTCATGCCCTTTGCAATGGCGTCCTGATGCGAGCCTGAGAACGCGGCGAAGACGAGGGAGCCCGCGTAAGGCTGGCGGTCGTGGACGTGCATCCGCGTCACGCGCTCGTACATTTCCGTAAGTTCCGGCATATTTGAAAAATCGAGCTCCGGATCGATACCCAGCGCAAACATGTTCATGCCGATCGTTACAATATCGGCGTTGCCCGTCCGCTCGCCGTTGCCGAACAACGTTCCCTCGATGCGGTCCGCACCCGCAAGAAGCCCCATTTCCGAATCCGCCACGCCACAGCCGCGGTCATTGTGCGGGTGCAGAGAAAGCACGACGTTTTCCCGATATTTGAGATTCTGCGAGATATACGCGACCTGCATCGCATAGATGTGCGGCATCGACATTTCCACCGTCACCGGAATATTGATGATCGGCTTCCGGTCCGCTTTCGGCTGCCATACGTCAAGAACGGCGTTGCAAACTTCCAACGCATATTCGGGCTCCGTGCCAGTAAAGCTTTCCGGAGAATACTCGAAACGGTAGTTCTCTCCCGCTTCCTCCGTCAGCTCTTTCAGGAGTTTCGCTCCCTCGACGGCAATCTCCTTGATTTCTTCCTTCGTCATGCGGAAAACCTGCTCCCGCTGGGCGACGGACGTGGAATTATAAACGTGGACAATGGCATTCTTGACGCCGCGCAGCGCCTCGAAAGTCTTGCGAATAATATGTGGGCGCGCCTGCGTCAACACCTGTACCGTCACGTCGTCCGGAATCAGATTGTCGTCCACGAGGCGACGCAAAAATTCATACTCGGTATCGGAAGCTGCCGGAAATCCGACTTCAATTTCCTTGAAACCGATTTTGACGAGCATTTTATAAAACTCGATTTTCTCATCAAGACTCATCGGAATGATCAAGGACTGATTGCCGTCCCGAAGGTCGACGCTGCACCAGACCGGCGCATGATCCGGATATTCCTTCTTCGCCCAGGAAAGGTCCAGAACCGGCGGAAGATAATAACCTTTCCTGTACTTCGTATAATTTTGCATCGCAATCCCTCCTAAAAATATAGAAGCCTTCGTCCCATCAAGAGACGAAGGCTTTGCCTGCGTGTTACCACTCTCGTTCGCGCCCGAAAGCGCGCACTCGTCAAGAACTGTGCAGAAACAAATTTGCAAATAGGGCGCAGGATAGGTTTTCGTGTGCCAGGCGGAGAAGGAAGCCATAGCGGGCTATGGCGACCGACGACAACGACGCACACGGAAACCTAGACAAGCCATATTGCGAAGTTATTTCGTAACAGTTCGCTACCCTCTCTAACGGTGGGCTTCCGTCTTTGCCTACAACGCTTCCCGCATATTCGGCAAAGCTGCTCCGAGGCGAGTTCGCATTCGTTT
>CACZOL010000174.1 GCA_902782705.1 uncultured Selenomonadaceae bacterium | reverse complement strand
GGCTATTTCTTGTTCGGCGGCTCCGACTGTGTGATGTTGTTTGAGGGCAGATCCGGTTTCCGCCTGACGGTAGAAAAAGGGAAAGAAGGCGGTTATTCCGCAGGGTATAAGCATGTCTTCTGCAGGGAAGAATATGGAAGATTCTTAGGTACTGATTCTTGAGCAGGGCGATGGTTCGTTGAAGTAAAAGAAAACTTCTCCTTTTCATTCGGGGTTAGTACATAGTCCCCGAGATGATTGGGAGAAGTTTTTTATTTCAATGACATTAGTTCTTTATGTTTCGTTCAGCAAAAAGGCCATATACAATGGCAGCGTCAGGAATTGTCCTTGACGTCCCACATTGTAATCGCCCAGCTTGATGCATTGGCTTACATGGTATTTCTCCGGATGGCGCAGGATTGTCTTTGCACTTTTGACATTTCCGGTAGTTGCTTTGACCTCCACTAGAGTGCATTCACCACGCCAACGTATCACGAAGTCGATTTCCAGCCCGGAATCTTTGTGATAATAATAGAGGTGGCGTCCCATCTTTGCAAAAATGTCCGCAATCAGGTTCTCGAAGATGGCGCCTTTGTAACCGTAAAGTTTTCCCTGAAGCACATCAAATTGCGTGCCGTCTTCCAGCATGCTGATAAAAAGGCCGGTATCCTTCATGTAAATCTTAAACATGTTTTCAATAGCGTTTCCGTCCAGAGGAAGCTCCGGAAGATTCAGATTGTAGCAACGGGAAATAATGCCTGCGTCTTCGATCCACTGAAGGCTGCCGGCGTATTGTTTGGCTGTCGCTCCTTTTTTGACCGTAGCATACTGGAATTTTTTGTTTTCCCGGCTAAGCTGTCGGGGGATGGATTGGAAGCATTCGGCAATCCGTCCCTTATCGTTCTTTTCGGCATATTTGATCATGTCGTCTTCATAGGAACGCACAATATCTCGCTGGAGCCGGAGAACGGAAGCAGCTTGTTTGGTATCTACGAAAAGCTGTACCGCTGCCGGCATTCCACCCACGACAGCATATTGCAGGAGAAGCTCGCGCATACGGCTATGTAGTGCTTCCGGCACTGGTTGCTCTTTGTTCAGGCATTGGGATAACAGTTCAATCATCGGTGCGGTGATTCCGTTGGCCCAAAGGAATTCCTCAAAATCAAGGGGATACATATCGATCACAGTCTCATAACCAACAGGAATGGAGCGAGGCGCCTTTCCGTATCCGCGCACGCCCAGTAGTGAACCTGTGCAAATTACGTCGTAGCGGCCGTCAAGTTTGAAAAATTTGAGTGCTGTTCGTGCCTCTGGGCATTCTTGGATTTCGTCGAGCACGATGATTGTCTTGCCCGGTTCGAATACGGCTTCCGGCCCTAACAAGGCGGACATCATCAATGTGAGTTGGTCGACTTCCAGTGAACCGGCAAAAATCGAGGCATATTCGGCGTTCCGAAAAAAGTCAAGATAGACGACGTGCTCGTAATTTTGTCGGGCAAACTCCAAAACAGAAAAAGTCTTTCCGCACTGCCGGCATCCCTTGACGATCAAGGGCAAATGATTCGGTGAATGACGCCATCGAAGAAGTGTTTCTTGTATTTTGCGTCGTAACATGGGAATCCCCCCATTTCAAAGGATTTTTCTTTATTATAAATGGATTTGCATTTTTTTCAAGGGAGTTTTTGAACAAATATCATTTTTTTCAAGGGAGTTTTTGAGCAAATATCATTTTTTTTCAACGACTTTTTGCGTGAAGAGAAGTTTTTTGGTCATTTTGACATTGCCGAATGTATTATTGATTTAAGCGATGCGGATAATCTGCTTTGAAGAAACGTCCGCATGATTGCGAATCGCGTTCCTCTTTGCTATAATGAAGGAACAATGGTCAAAGTTTCATTGAATGACATGATTGAAGGAGGACGTTGTCATGAAAAAATGGGTTTGCAGCGTATGCGGATGGATTTATGACGAAGCGGCCGGCGATCCGGATTACGATCTCGCGCCGGGGGTTGCGTTCGCGGATTTGCCGGAGGATTTTGTATGCCCTATGTGCGGCGTCGGTAAGGAATCTTTCGAGGAATTGAAAGAATAGGACAGGGAGTGAAGCGATTATGAAGGTTACGGTGGTTGGTGCGGGCAATGTAGGCGCTACGGTTGCGAATGTCATTGCGATGAAGAATTTTGCCAGCGAGGTTGTGCTGCTCGATATCAAAGAGGGTGTGGCCGAGGGCAAGGCGATGGACATGATGCAGTCGGCGCCGATGCTGGGTATCGATACGACGATTACGGGCGTGACGAACGATTATGCGGCGACGTTTGGCTCCAAGGTCGTCGTGGTGACGTCGGGCATTCCGAGGAAGCCGGGGATGTCCCGCGAGGATTTGATTGGCACGAACGCGAAGATCGTCAAAGAGGTGGTGGATCAGGCGCTGGCGTATTCGCCGGACGCGATTTTGATCATCATCTCGAATCCGATGGACGCGATGACGTATTTGACGCTGAAGGATACGCGCCTGCCGCGGAACCGGGTCATCGGGCTTGGCGGTCTGCTCGACAGCAGCCGGTTCAAGTATTATCTTGCAAAGGCGCTCCGTCAGGCAGGTATTCCCGCGTCGCTGACTGATGTGGATGGCATGGTCATCGGCGGTCATAACGATAAGACGATGGTGCCGCTGGTGAGTTATGCGGCGTATCGCGGGATTCCGATCACGAAGCTTTTGCCTGCGCCGGTCATTGAGGATGTGGTTGCGAAGACGAAGACGGGCGGCGCGACGCTGACGAAGCTGATCGGTACGTCGGCGTGGTATGCGCCGGGCGCGGCGGTCGCGACTTTGGTCGGCTCGATTGTCACCGACGCGCGGAAGTTGATTCCCTGCTGCGTTTATCTTGACGGGGAGTACGGCGAGCACGATCTTTGCATCGGCGTTCCGGTTATCCTCGGCGCGAAGGGTGTGGAGCGTATCGTAGACGTGGCGCTGGACGGCGCGGAGAAGGATGCGTTCGCGGCGAGTGTTGTCGCGGCGCGGGAGACGAATGCGCTTTTGGATACTGCGCTGGCCTAAGACAATAAAAATTTTAAAAAAATAGACCGATTTTCTCATTTCCCTATTAAGTTTTTTCCCATTTCTTACGATATATAAAGTGAGAAATGTTCTGTGGAAGGAGGAAACGATCATGAAAGGGCGTGTAGAGAGAATTTCGCCGGTGCAGGGCGTGGCGTTTGACGTTGCGCGCTCCTTTGAAGATCGGCGCGGGTTTGCCGATCACAATGGCGGGCAATCGTTTCGGCAGATGCTGGACAAAGCGATGCAGACGGCGAGGAAGCCGTTTGTGTCTGCGGAGACCGGCGAGCCCAAGCAGCCGTCTGATGCGTATGTGCTGAGCGTGACGAGGGCGACGCAGTCGCTTTTCTACAAGGACGGGTCCGTCTTGAACGGCATCGGGAATTTGATGCATGAATAAAGATCGAGAATATATGGCGATTGCTTTGGATGAAGCACGTCTGGCTATGGAATCCGGCGAGGTGCCGGTCGGCGCCGTCCTCATCGACGATGAGGGCGGCGTTGTCGTACGCGCGCACAATTTGCGCGAGACGGAAAGGGATGCGACTGCGCACGCGGAGATTATCGCGATACGGGAGGCGGGAAGGCGGCTTTCCCAGTGGCGGCTTGCCGGCTGCACGTTGTATGTGACGCTGGAGCCGTGTCCGATGTGCGCGGGGGCGATCATGGCGGCGCGCGTTTCGCGGCTTGTGTACGGCGCGACGGATGCGCGGGCGGGCGCGGTGGAGTCGATTTTCAATATCCCCGGTCATCCTTCGCTGGCGCCGTCGCCGGAGATCACCGCAGGGGTGATGGAGGACGAATGCAAGGCGCTTTTGCAGGATTTTTTTGCGACGCGTCGGTGATTTTCTTTTCCGTTGCGGGCATGGTTCGGCTATGTTATGATATATTTAAGGATAGGTTTAAGGTACGTTTAAGGGAGGTCGTCGTATGGGAATGAATGGAATCAGCGGAATCGGCGGCGCGGGCGCGGCCCATGGCTATGACCGTTTCAAGGAAGAGTCCTTGTACCCGGGCGCGCGGGAGGAAGAGCTGGCCGGAGCGTTCGTCGAGGGCACGGAAGAGGAAGAGGACGAGGACAAGGCGGGGAAAGCGCCGGGGCGGAAGTCTTCTCCTGCGGAGTGTGAGACCTGCAAGAACAGGAAGTATCAGGACGGTTCGGACGAAATGGTGTCCTTCAAGGCGGCGGGGCATATCGCTCCGAGCAACGCGGCGATGGTGGTCATGGGGCACGAGCAGGAGCATGTGTCCAATGCGTACCGTAAGGCGGCGCTTGGCGGAGGCGAGGTGCAGCGCGCTTCCGTGCGTCTCAAGACGGATATTTGTCCGGAGTGCGGACGTACGTATATTTCGGGCGGCGTGACTACGACGCAGATCAAGTATTATAATGAAAGCAATCCATATCAAAAGGATATGAAGGAATCGGACGCGGTCAATAAATATCGCGGCGCGAACGTGGATATGGATCAATGACGGGGCGGAGGATATGTTGATTTTGGCTTCGGCGTCGCCGCGGCGGCAGGAACTTTTGCAGCAGATCGGGTGCGAGTTCCGCGTGGTCGTCAGCAACGCAGAGGAGATTGCAGGCGATGAATTTTCGCCGGAGCGGGTAGCGGTCGAGAATGCACGGCGGAAGGCCGAGGAAGTGGCGTCGCGGGAAAAGGGCGGCGCGGCGGTGCTCGGCGCAGATACGGTTGTTGCGGTGGACGGCGAGATCTTAGGCAAGCCGAAAGACGAAGCGGACGCCGCACGAATGCTGCGGCTTCTTTCGGGGCGGCAGCATTTTGTTTATACCGGCGTCGCGCTCGTATATCAAGGGAATGTTTTTGAGGACGTCGTGCGGACGGCGGTGTGGGTGGACACGCTTTCTGAGGAGGAGATTGCCGCGTATATCGCTACGGGTGAGCCGATGGACAAGGCAGGGGCGTATGCCGTGCAGGGGAAGGCGGCGCAGTTCATTCCAAGAATCGACGGCTCGTTTTCCAATGTAGTCGGCTTGCCGCTTCATGCGGTGAAAGATCTTTCAAGAAAGGCAGGAATCATCCTGTGACAGTGATGGTACGGGATCTTCCCAAGGAGGACAGACCGCGGGAGAAACTGATTGATCGAGGGGCGGCGGCGCTCAGCGACACGGAGCTTTTGGCGATTCTTTTGCGGACCGGCACGTCGTCTGTTTCGGTGCTTCATTTGGCGGAAGAGGTGCTGGCGAAGTACCGGGATAAGGGGCTTGTCGCCATCATGAATATGTCGCCGCAGGAGATCGCGACGGTTCACGGCGTCGGACTTGCAAAGGCGGCTACGATCGTAGCCGCAGTGGAGTTGGGACGGCGCTTGTCCACGCGGGCGGCGCAGAAAACGGAGAAGATCGAAGGGCCGGAAGACGCGGCGCGTTATATGATGCCGATGCTTCGATATGAGCAGAAAGAGCATTTCCTTGTCATGCTGCTCGACGTGCGGAACCGAGTGATTGCAACGTCGACGATTTCTGTCGGCGGGCTGACGTCGTCGATCGCGCACCCGAGAGAGGTTTTCCGGGAGGCGATTCGTCATTCGGCGGCGGCGCTGATCTTGGTACACAATCACCCAAGCGGCGATCCGTCGCCGAGCAGGGAGGATATACAGCTTACGAGGCAGATGATGAAAGCGGGCGAGGTCATGGGTATTCCCGTACTCGATCACATCATTCTTGCAAACGACGATTTCCTTTCCATAAAAGAGGCAAACTGTCTGTGAATCAAATGCAGACGGTTTGCTTTTTTTATAGTTTGGATCGTGAATCTAAGGTATAATAGAAAAGTAATGGGTTTCATCATGTAGTATATGATTACATTGGAGGACGCGGCGTATGGGAATCGCAAACAAGATCATGGTGGTTGCCGTGACAAAAATAGAATCGGATATTGTTGAAAGTTTTGTGCGGCATGCGCTGTCTTTTGCGGATGAGATTTTGATTGCCGATAATGGAAGTTTTGACGGTACGCAAGAGATATTATGCCGGCTGCAGGAAGAAAAATTACCTGTCCATTGGGAACGGCTGCCGTATCGGGCGGAATTTGACCATGCGGGTATGATGTTGTCTTTGGTTCGGGAGGCGGTAGAACAATATCAGGCAGATATCGTACTGCCGCTGGATATCGACGAATTCCTCGTCAATACGGAAAACGGCGTTTCTATCAGAGATGTCCTTCAGAATCTGGATCGGGCTAAAGTATATCATGTGCACATGTATCAGTATGAACTCTTATCCCCGTATACGGATTCATCACAGTTCTTGCTTGGGCAGCCCTGTGTGCGTGAACCACTGAATTTTGGGGAGAAGCATAGAGGCAAAGTGATTGTCGGGGCGGAGGCGCTAAAGGACGAGGCGTTTCGGTTGATACAAGGGTGTCATTATGCGTATAGAGAAACGCCGAACGGCGATGAATCCGTTCCTTTGCATATCGTGCCGCTTCTTCATGTTGCGCATTTTCATTGGCGTTGCAACGAAAGATATTCGATCAAGACGGTGCTGGGATGGCTCGGAACGGCCAGCAAATATACGGTGCATGCGTTTTCCTGCAATTATATGAAGATCCACTATGAAAAGATCATGCGAGGAGAAATCGACGGATTTGATAAGACTATGGGGGCGTCGGCTACCGAACCGGTAGACTTGAAGGCTTTTTGTACGCCGCAGCAAATGCGATACGGCAATCTGGTAAGGGCGGAGCTTTTGCCTATCGCATTGAAGGAGTGTGAACGAATCGCGGAGGCGTATGCGGAAGAAAAGATTATTCATAGAGGGAAGATCGTAGACGTCTTGATTCCGTTTTTTGGAGATACGAAGTCGCTCCGGGACTCCCTCCATGTCGCCAAAAAACAGACATATCCGCATATGGAAGTATTTATCTTGAACTATACGGATACAGCTATTGGCAATTTGGAAGGGCTTGAGGGCGTGACGGCGTCTGTCTTGGATTGCGGCGGCAAGTCCCGGGATCATGCTGCGGAGCGCCTTTCTGAGGGTGCGCGGGGAGATTATGTGCAGTGGCTTTTGCCGGGCGGCAATTTAGATACGACCCATATGCAAAAGATGGTTGCCGTTTTCGAGACGCAGGATTTCAAATTTCCGTTCATCGTGGCCAATCAGATGCAGCCGTTTGATACACTGCGGCCGTATTTGGATATATGCGGCGGGGAGGACTGCCGTATCATTGAAAGAAAACTGCTCTGGCAGAATATGTTGGCGATGGGGAAATATCCGGCGAACGGCATGGATGACGTTTTGATTCCAAGCCGCGTCATGCGTGCGCGTGGATGGCTGCTCGAATGTCTCAGTGAAGACGGGGCGCGTGTCATGTCCATGTGGCGCTTGCTTTTGAGGGAAAAGCCAGAGGATGAAACGTCTTTGGGACTTTACGCGTTTCAAGATGATTCACCGTATATCCATGAAGTTTCGACGGATTCGTATATCCGGCATCAAATGGAATGGTTGGAATTGCTGTCAGCGGAAGGCGAATTGTTGTCTGCGGAAGGATTGGAACAGGCGTTGAATGAATTGCTTTCCAATTATCATCATCTTTCGTCCGTGTGCGACGCTGAAAATTCGCAGATGTTCAGTGCGTATCAGGAAGTGATGCAGGCTTTCGAGGCTGAGTGTTGACTGTCATAAAGGCAGCGTCATACCACGATTTTTCCGGAAAAACATTTGCTTTTCTGAAATTGACTTTATATTGGTGGTTATTATATAATCATCTAGTTACCGATAGCATGTAATGGGAGCTGATACTGTTGAAATTCATGACGGGAAACGAGCTGCGAGAGGCGTATCTCGATTTTTTTGAAAAAAAGGCGGGGCATTTGCGCCTTGCGAGCGCGTCGCTGATTCCTGAGAACGATCCGACGCTTTTGATGATTGGCGCAGGTATGGCGCCGTTCAAGCCGTTTTTTACAGGTAAGATGAAGCCGCCGCGTACTCGCATTACGACGAGTCAGCGTTGCGTTCGTACGGGCGATATTGAAAACGTTGGTCGGACTGCCCGCCACCAGACGTATTTTGAGATGCTTGGAAATTTCTCTTTCGGCGATTATTTCAAAGAAGAAGCGATTGCGTGGGCGTGGGAATTCTTGACGGAGGTCGTCGAGCTCCCGAAGGAAAAACTTTACGCGACGATTTACCCGAAGGATGAAGAAGCGGCGGAAATCTGGAGAAAGCAGCCCGGTTTTTTGGCCGACCATATTGTGAAGCTGGAAGATAATTTTTGGGAAATCGGCCCCGGCCCCTGCGGTCCTGACTCGGAGATTTATATCGATCTCGGCGCGGATCGCGGATGCGGCGAGCCGACCTGTGCCGTTGGCTGTGACTGCGACCGGTATTTGGAGATCTGGAATCTTGTCTTTACGCAGTACGACAAGACGGAGGACGGCGAGTACAAGCCGCTTGCGCATAAGAATATCGACACGGGATGCGGCCTTGAGCGCCTAGCTTCCGTGCTGCAGGGCAAGCGGACGAATTTCGAGACCGATCTCTTGTATCCGATCATTGAGTATGCTTCCGGCGTATCGGGTGTGAAGTACGGCGAGGACGCGCAGAAGGATATTTCCCTCAAGGTCATCGCCGATCATGCGCGCAGCATGACGGTCATGATCATGGACGGTATTCTGCCGTCGAACGAGGGGCGCGGCTATGTGCTTCGCCGGATCCTTCGCCGTGCAGTGCGTCACGGGCGGCTGCTCGGTATGGACAAGCCGTTTTTGACGGGCGCCGTGGATGCGGTCGTCAAGATTTACAAGGACGCGCCGGATTTCGAGGCGATCACGGAGCGCCAAGATTATATCAAGAAAGTCATTCAGCTTGAGGAAGAGCGTTTTAATGCGACGTTGGAGCAAGGCTGCGAGCTTTTGGCCGGCGAGATCAAGACGGTCAAGGCGCAGGGCAAAAAGGAGCTGGACGGCGAAAGCGCGTTTAGGCTTTATGATACTTACGGCTTTCCGTGGGAGCTGACGGACGAGATCTTGCAGGAGAGCGGCCTGACGCTCGACCGTGCCGGATTTGACAAGGCGATGCAGGAGCAGCGCGAGCGTGCGCGCGCTGCGCGTCAGGAAAATCAGCGCGTAGCGGTGCCCGATCTCAGCGGCATCGACGTTAAGAGTCTGAAGCAGGACCCGACGGCGAAAGAGGCAAAAGTCGTTGCTCTTTGGAAGGACGGCGTTCTGGCCGATTCGTTGACGGACGGCGAAGAAGCGGGGATCATCCTCGACGCGACGCCGTTTTATGCGGAGGGCGGCGGACAAGTCGGCGACGTCGGCTTGTTTACGACGGAGTTTGGCCGTGTGCAGGTATCGAATGCGAAGAAGCTTCCGGACGGCACGATTTATCATATCGGCTATGTGGAAGAAGGGCTGCTGAAAGTCGGCGATACCGTCAAGATTGTCGTGGATCGCGAAAAGAAGCTTGCATCGGCGCGCAATCATACGGCGACGCATCTTTTGCAGGCGGCGCTGAAGCGCGTCGTCGGCGATCAGGTCAATCAGGCGGGCTCGCTCGTCACGCCGGAGCGCCTGCGTTTCGATTTCTCGAATTTCGAGCCGGTATCGGCGCAGCAGCTTGCGGACGTGGAAGAGTTGGTCAATCACGTGATTTTGCAGGCGCAGGATGTCGAGATCGCGCAGATGAAACAAGACGAGGCCAAAGCGAAAGGCGCGATGGCCCTTTTCGGTGAGAAGTATGGAGACGTCGTTCGTGTTGTGACCGTGCCGGGATTCAGTATGGAGCTTTGCGGCGGTTCTCATGTGGCGAATGTCGGACAGATCGGCATGTTCAAGATTGTCAGTGAGACGGGCGTAGCTGCGGGCGTTCGGCGTATCGAGGCGATTACCGGCGAAGCGGCGCTTCGCTGGGCGCATGAGCGGGCGGAAGCGCTTTCGCAGGCGGCGGAAGTCTTGAAGTGCCGTGATACGGAGGTCGTGCAGCGGCTTTCTGCGCTTGCGGCGGACTATAAAGAAATGAAGAAGACGATCGACGAAGTCCATCGTATGCAAGAGCGCGCCGATGCGCAAAAGCTCTTGATGGCGATGCAGACGTACGGAGACGTGCAGTGCGTAACGGGCAAGGCAAACGTCGACAGTATGGACGCGCTTCGTGAGATGGCCGACCTGACGGAAGCGAAGCTTAAAAAAGGCGTCGTCGTTCTTTGCGCGATCATGGACGATAAGGTCAATATCGTTGCGAAGGCTTCGAAAGAGGCTGTGGCGAGCGGCGTGCATGTCGGCAAGATTGTCAAGGAAGCCGCGAAGGAAGTCGGCGGCGGCGGCGGCGGACGTCCTGAGATGGCGCAAGCGGGCGGCAAGGAGCCGGAGAAGATTCCGAAAGCGATGGAGAAGGCGGTTTCCGTGCTCAAATCACAGCTCGGGTTGGCATAACGCGGATAAAATACAGGCGCGCAGGCTTTCTGCGCGCTTTTTCATGGGGAGGAAGGGCTTTTGGAAGTCGATATCAGCGATAAAGTGCGGCCAATCATAAAGTACGGTTTCGCGGCGCTGCTTTTGGCGGCTTTTCTTTGCGCGGGCGTTGTATGGCTTTACCAGTCAAGGCATCGCACGCTTTCCATCGTCGAGGCGGAAGTCGCCGGGCATGTCGTACAGACGCGGACGCGAGCGGCCGGCACGATCACGGAAGTATTGATTGCCGACGGTGAAGCAGTGAAGCGCGGGCAAGTTTTGGCAAAAATAAAGGTCAAGGTTTCGCCGGAGCAGATTCAGCAATTGGAAGAGTATCTCGCGCTTTCCAAGCGAAACTTGGACGAACTTAACGCGGGCGTCGTGACGGTACAGCCTGTTTTCGGCGGCGGCGGCGGGGACGCCGAGGCCGCGCGTGCGCGTTATGAAAAGGTTCAGTTTCTTTACGACATGGGCGCGGTCAGCGCAAACGAAAGAGACGAGGCTGAAGCGGCCTATCAGGCGGCGCTTTCGGGGGGCGTTTCGTATCAGACGGTGACGCGTCCCGGAAGTCCGGAAGCAATCAGCCGCGCCGAGTTTCAGGTGCGACAGGCGGAGGCGGCGCTCGCGGCCGCTCGGCAGGCTTCCGACGCGACGGAGGTGACGGCGCCTGTTGACGGCGTCGCGTATTTTACCGAAGTCAAGGAAGGGAGCGAAGTGCGCGCCGGCGAGCCGGTTTTTCGGATTGGCGCGGCTGAGGATATGTGGCTGGAAGCGTATACCGATCCTGCCAATCGCGATCTTCTTTATGTCGGACAGATGGTTACTTACGTTTTGAGCGGAAAGGAATATTTGGGAAGCATCGCGGAGATCCGGGAGCCGTCTCATGCGTCTTCGACGGACGGGACGAAGGGTACGGAAGGCATCCGTCCGGATGATTTGCACGCGGGCAAGCTGACGATTCGTATTTCGATTCCTCCAAGGGAAGGCGTCGTTGTCCGTCCTGCAGAGAGAACGACGGTACGCGTCCGTCTTGACTGAGCGCACGTTCCTTTTCCTTTCGTTTTTGGCATGATATAATATTTGAAGTAGTTATTACGGCAATTTTTGGACGATACACGGTGGGGTGAGTCGTATGACCAAGCCAAAACCGATTACGATTGAAGATATAATTTCCGAGGTAAAACATACGCAGCCGGGCTCGAATGTGGAGTTGATTTCCAAAGCTTATGAGCTTGCGAAAGAGGCGCATGAGGGGCAGATGCGCGCATCGGGCGAGGAGTATATCATTCACCCGCTGAATGTGGCGTATATCCTTTCCGATATGCACCTTGACGAGGCGGCGATTTCCGCGGCGCTCCTGCACGACGTTGTCGAGGATACGACCTTTACGATCGAGGAGATGCAGGAGAAATTCGGCGACGAGGTCGCGATGCTGATCGACGGCGTGACGAAGCTTGGCAAGATCGAATACAAATCGAAGGAAGAGCAGCAACTCGAGAACTATCGGAAGCTGTTTCTGGCGATGGCGAAGGATTTGCGCGTAATCCTCATCAAGCTTGCCGACCGTCTGCACAATATGCGTACGCTCAAATATATGCGCGCGGACAAGCAAAAGCGCATTGCGCGGGAGACCATCGAGATTTATGCGCCGCTGGCGAATCGGCTCGGTATTTCCAATATCAAATGTGAGCTTGAGGATTTGTGCCTGCGGTATCTGGAGCCGGAAATCTATTACGACCTCGTGGAGAGCGTAAAACAGAAGAGGCAGGAGCGTCAGGCGTTTATTGACGACGCGATGGCGCAGCTTCATGAAAAGCTTGTCGCCGTCGGCATGAAAGCGGAGATTCGCGGACGCGCAAAACATTTTTACAGCATTTACAAGAAAATGCACCGCGACAATAAAGACATCAGCGAAATATACGATCTTTCCGCCGTGCGCGTACTCGTCAAGACGGAGTCTGAGTGCTACGGGGTGCTGGGTATCATTCACGCGATGTGGAAGCCTATGCCGGGGCGGTTCAAAGATTATATCGCGATGCCGAAGTCCAACGGTTATCAGTCGCTGCATACGACGGTCATGACGCGCGGCTATCCGCTGGAAATCCAGATCCGTACGTTTGAGATGCATCAGGTTTCGGAATACGGATTTGCCGCGCACTGGAAGTACAAAGAGTCGGGGAAAAGTACCGTCGCGGGCAATGCGTACGATCAAAAAATGTCGTGGCTGCGTCAGATGGTCAATCTCCAGCAGGAACTCAGCGATCCGCGGGAGTATGTCGAGGCGCTGAAGGTCGACGTTTTCGCCGACGAGGTTTTTGTCTTTACGCCGCGCGGGGACGTTATCGGATTGCCGAAGGGCTCGATTCCGCTTGATTTTGCTTATCGTATTCATACCGAAGTCGGCCATCACTGTGTCGGCGCGAAAGTCAACGGCAAGCTCGTGCCGCTGGAATACAAGCTCAAAAACGGCGATATTGTTTCCATCATCACGAACAAGGCGAACAACGGTCCGTCCCGCGATTGGCTGAATATCGTCTCGTCGTCTGAAACGCGCAACAAAATACGCTCGTGGTTCAAGAAAGCGACGCGGGAAGAAAATATCGTGCGCGGTCACGAGCTGATCGAGAAAGAGGCGAAGCGGCTCGGGTACGAGCCCAAGGAGCTTTTGAAAGACGACCGCCTCGCGCAGGTGGCGAAGAAATTCAATATCAACAGCGAGGACGATCTGTTGGCGTCTTTGGGTTTCGGCGGCGTCACGACCAACGGGATCTTGACGAAGCTGATCGATCTGCACAAGCAGGAACTCAAGGCAACTACCGCACCGGATGTGTCCAAGCTGCTTTCCGAGTTGAAACCGCAGCAGGGCGTCGTCAAGAAATCAAGTCATGGCATTCTTGTTGAAGGGGAAGCAGGGCTTTTGGTGCGCCTTGCTCGTTGCTGCAATCCGATTCCCGGCGACCCCATCGTCGGTTTTGTGACGAGGGGCCGCGGCGTTTCCGTGCATCGGGAGGATTGCCCTAATATTTTTCACGACGTGGGGGATTTTTCCCGCGTGCTGGAAGTGGATTGGGATATCGGACTCGACAAGGATTATACGGTGCAGCTTTCCATTACTTGTAACGACAGGAGCGGGATGCTGACGGATCTTTTGGCGGTCACGTCTGAAATGAAGGTCAACATCAGCTCCATCAATGCGAAGCCGAATCGGAGCAACAGGACGTCGACGGTCATCATGGGGCTTGACGTCAAGAATGCCCAGCAGGTGGCGCAGATCATGACGAGGTTCCGGCGGCTCAAAGATGTGTACAGCGTAAGCCGCTCGATGCCGACGGGTGCGAAGGGGATTCATGATACTGAAAAATAGGGAGGCGAGACAATGGAAACCATAGGCAAATTGATGGTTCAGTCCTTCGCGGTTATGCCGTTTGACGAAAACTGCTACGTCGTTTATGACGATACGCGCGAAGGCGTCGTAATCGATCCGGGCGGAATGGCGGACGAGATTCTCTCTTACATAAAAGAGACGGGGCTTTCGATCAAGGCGGTGCTGAATACGCATGGTCACTGCGATCACATCGGGGCGGACGACGCGATTCGCGACGCGACGGAGGCGCCGCTTTATATCCACAAGGAAGACGCGCCGATGCTCGGCGACGTAAAGCTGAATCTGTCGGCATTCATGGGTTTCCGAGCGCTTGCACGCCCTGCGGAACATCTGCTTTCCGAGGGAGATGAAATCTCTTTCGGGCAGTCCAAGTTGGAAGTCTTGCATACGCCCGGCCACTCGAAGGGCGGCGTCTGCTTTGTCGGCGACGGCGTCGCGTTTACCGGCGACACGCTTTTCGCAGGATCCATCGGTCGCAGTGATTTTCCGGGCGGCTCAGAGGTCGAGCTGATCGGCAATATCAAGAAACGCCTTCTCGTGCTGCCGGACGACACAAAAGTTTACGCCGGACACGGTCCGTCCTCCGAGATTGCTTGGGAGCGGGCGCACAATCCGTTCTTACAGTGGTAAAGCATATAAGTTTTGATTGATGGATGACGAAAGGGGGCGTTTTCGCGTGGAGCAGGCTTCGCTTTTTGAGGCGTCGGATCGGGAGACGCAGCCCTTGGCCGCGCGTCTTCGCCCGCAGACACTGGAAGAATTCGTCGGGCAAAAGCATTTGATCGGCGAAGGGAAGGTGCTTCGTCGCTTGATTGAGAGCGACCGCGTCGCCTCGATGATTTTCTGGGGGCCGCCGGGCGTCGGAAAGACGACGCTTGCGCGCATTATCGCGATGCGCACAAAGTCGTCGTTCATCGACTTTTCCGCCGTGACCAGCGGAATCAAAGAGATTCGCGGCGTCATGCAGCAGGCCGAGGAGAACCGCCGTTTCGGCGAGCGCACAATACTGTTCGTGGACGAGATACACCGCTTCAACAAGGCTCAGCAGGACGCTTTCCTGCCGTTCGTCGAAAAGGGCAGCATTATACTGATCGGCGCGACAACCGAAAACCCTTCGTTTGAGATAAACGGGGCGCTTCTTTCGCGCTGCAAGGTGTTCGTGCTCAAGGCGCTTACGACAGAAGAGATATCGGAGCTTCTCAAGCGCGCGCTCAAGGATCCCGCGGGCTTCGGCAATCAGGAAGTCGAGATGTCCGACAGCGCGGTGCACGTAATCGCGGAGTTCGCGAACGGCGACGCCAGGACGGCGCTCTCAACGCTTGAAATGGCTGTGCTGAACGGCGACGTGGACGCTTCCGGAAAGACTACGGTCACCGAGGAGACCATCGAGCAGTGCACCTCGAAAAAGTCGCTCCTGTACGATAAGGCGGGCGAGGAGCATTACAACCTGATATCCGCGCTCCACAAGTCGATGAGAAATTCGGACGCCGACGCGGCGATATACTGGCTCGCAAGGATGCTTGAAGCGGGCGAGGACCCGATGTATATAGCGAGACGGGTGACGCGTTTCGCGAGCGAGGACGTCGGCATGGCGGACCCGAGAGCGCTCGAGATCGCGGTGGCTGCTTTTCACGCGTGTCACCTGATAGGAATGCCGGAGTGCTCGGTGCATCTTACCGAGGCCGTAGTGTATATGTCGCTCGCTCCTAAGTCGAACGCGATGGAGAAGGCGTACATGCAGGCTGCCAGCGACGCCAACGAACACATGGC
>CACZOL010000173.1 GCA_902782705.1 uncultured Selenomonadaceae bacterium | reverse complement strand
GATTGGACAGTTTATTCCCTTCGTCAATATTGCATTGCTCATTTATCTGCTTTTTTATAAAGGCACCGACGGCCCGAACCGCTACGGACCTGACCCGTTGGAAGGCGAGGCGTGAAAATGATATACTATATGAATTCAGGGGCATGACAGTTTGTCATGCCCCGTTTATGTGATGATACTAGAAAAAATGTTCAATGCGTTTTTCGGTTACACTAGAAAAACTTCCCAAATTCAACAAGTTTTCCGGTTAAACCGGAAAAACTTCCAAAATTTAATACATTTTTCCAGTTTATAAAAATGGGCTATAGCAGACAATTTTACTGCCATAGCCCATTTTTTGTTCGTAATCATGAAGCGGCGCGCCGTTACGCATCGTTTTCTGACGCCGTTTCTTGTCGTTCCGCCATCGCCTTTTTGAAAAACTCGTCCACGAAATCGCAGACCATTTTTCGACGTTTCGGCTCGAACGAGAAATAAAGCTCCAAAATCCGCCGCTCACAGTCGGACACCGCATACTCGCGGCAAAGCTTTTCCAACGGCGAATCGTCGTCCGCAACGAACATCGGGCCTTCGCCCGTCCGCAGCCACTCCTCGGAAACGTGGAAATCGAGATGCAGAAGTCGGATTGTCTGCTCGGAAATGGCGTTTCCTTCTTGTTCAAGCCAAGAAACGCTGGTTTGTGAAAGTCTTAAACGCTTTGCAAAATCGCTCTGTTGCATTTTGAAATGTTTCCGTACTTGTCGAAGCCTTTGATTGATGCTCATGCCAACTCCTCCTGCTTTTCCTTTCTTATGATAAAAATGGAGATGGAAAAAGTCAAGGAAGATTGCGTTTTAGCAAATATTGGTATAAAATAAACCTAAAATTATTAAAAGAAGGCGATGTCGTGGATAAACAATGTAACGAAGCGGAAGGGGCGCAGTTACTAGAAACGATGCGTCGGATATGTGTCGCAACAGGTTGCGAGGAAGTCGAACACGCGACGTTGGCGTATGAGGCAGTATTGCAAGAAACGGCGGTGCAAGAAGATCGGGGAATTTTACGTAAAAATTAACAAAAACTAGGGGGAATAGATTATGCAAATTAATTCTAGTGAAAAAATAGTTGTCAGAGCGCAGAAACATTGGATGTTCTTCTTTTATCCCGGGCTATTAACACTGATGTGCTTTGTGGGGGCTATGGGCGCTAAAGAGCCGGAAAATACAGGGGGAATATTTATTTATCCGCTCTTATGGTTGCTTTATAGAATAGCACGTTATTTTTGTGATGAAATTGTTTTGACAAATCAAAAAGTTCATGCTTCCATAGGCGTTATCGCAAGAGACGCTATGTCGATACCATTGAACCGTATAAATAACATAGACTTTTCACAGGGGATTTTAGGCAGAATAATGGATTATGGGACAATAGATTTCCGTTCTATTGGCGGAACGAGATATAGTTATATAGCAAATCCTGAACAATTTAAAGCTGATATTGAAAGAGCTGTTGAATTAGCTACAAAGGCAGATTGAGTTTGTAACTAATACGAGTGTGAAAAAATTATGGTCGGCAACTTGGAAAGATTCTAGACAGGCAAAATGTGTCCCTGTTCGGTTGAAGTTTAAGGAGGCATGAAAAATGTTTTTCGATATTTCCGATGAAGAATTGGATGCCATTTTTGATGAATGGCACGATCATCGTTATTTTGACCGCGTTCTTCTGTCTGTTGCTTTTGTCATAGGCTTAACGTTGGCAACACCGCAAGGATTAAAAATCATCTTTGCTCCTATCCTTTTTCCGTTCTACCTTTGGGGACTTCTTCCCATGTACTGATGGGAAGCGAGGGAAAAGAAGACGAGAAATCCAAAATCATAAGGAAGCCCCCGCAACGGCGGGGGCTTCTTGTCATTATTTTATTTTGTCAGAACAACTCACTGTGGCTGCCTGTGCGCGCCAATACAAGGATAAGTTTCGTGTGATCTGTTTTATAAATTAAAAGCCAGTCGGGAGCGATATGACACTCCCGATACCCTTTATAATTGCCTGCCAGCTTGTGGTCGTGGTATTTTTCAGGCAAAGGAATTTCTTTGACAAGATAGTCCAAAACCGTTTGGAACATTTTCGGCGTATGCCCTTCTTGGCAGAGAGCTTTCTGAAATTCCTTTTTGAATCGCCTGCCGTATTGAATTTCAAGCATCGCGCAACAAATCCTCCATCAGCTCGTCGGTCGAATGAAAAGTGCGGGACAAACCGACGCCCTGCTCAATTTCTTCAATAGCTTGCCGTGTCTCTCGATTGGGGCGAAGCTGTAAATCAAGCGGCAGTCCGCCATAACGTACCACAGATTTCAAAAACATCGTGATAGCGGTGGAAGTGGGAAGCCCAAGCTCGGAAAAAATCTGTTCCGCCTGTGCTTTCAAGTTTGCATCGACGCGAAGATTCAAGGTCTTTGTCATTGCTGCCGGCATATAGAATCCCTCCTTTAGTTATAGCCATTGTAACGCAATTTGAGGAAAATGTAAATACAATTACGTTATAATTAAAAGCAAAGAGGCATGACAAAACGTCATGCCTCTTTTATATAATGATGCTAGAAAAAATGTTCAATACGTTTTGAATGCCATTCGGTGCGAAATTTTTCCCGGGGAGGAAAACGGGTGGCTTGTGACGAATACTTTCGGAGCAGTTTGAGTTCGGCCGACTTTTTCAAAGACGGAGGGGATTGTTTTGTGTAGACGGCTTTTATTGGCGATGCTTGTAATCATCACGTTTGTTTGTACCGGCTGTTTCGGCGGGCACGTTGACCTTTCGATCGACGAGTCTGGGGCGGTCCATTCCAAGTTTACCATGGTGGGCGTGGAGTTCATGCGGGGAGAACTGGAAAAGCAGAAGCAGGAACTCATAAAGGACCACCCGAACGCAATCGTGACGCCTGTGCAAGACGGCAATATGAGCGGCTTTTCTATCCAGATGGATTATGACGATATGGGCAGCTTTGCGGCGGACGGAGTGAAGTTTTACGCAACCCGCCCGGGGCTTTGCAAGGGAATCCAGAAGAACGGGCGGTGGTTTTTTGACGCCTATGCGCTGGACCTTTTTGTCGAGGGAAACGGCGAGCTTGGGCAGGATAAGGAAGCCGCGGCGATGGCCGGGGCGCTTCTCTCGCAGGTGCGGTTTGACTTTACGCTCAATCTTCCTTATGCGGCGGATTCGCACAATGCGGAAACCGTTTCCAACGGCAGCAAGACGCTTTCGTGGAATATTGCGCCTTCACTGACCCGCGGGGAAAGCAGAAAAATCAACGCGACGTTCAAGCTCTGGAATAAGCTGAATATCGGTCTGACCGTCGGCATAGCCGTGCTGCTTTTGGCGGCGGCGGCGTTTTTCGCGGCGCAGGCGTCCTCGGCTCAAGGGGCAGACAGGAACGCGAAGACGGGGTTGGCGATTACCGCGGGCGGCGCGCTTTTGGCGCTCGGCCTGTTTTCCGGTTACCTTCTTTTGGCGCCTGTCAAATTCACGGACAGCGATATCATTTCCGGCACGTTTCAATCGGAAACGAAGCAAAACACTGCGCCGAGCGGTACACAGCCGAATCCGGCGATTTTGACGCCGATAAAGCCGCCCGCTCCGCAGCCTCGCCAGACTGCGCCGAATCCTTCTACGCAGCAGTCAAGACCAAACACGGCGCCTACGGCGCAAAATCCTGCGGGGCAGTCGCCGACGCAGACGCTTAAAGCGTTTCATCAGAACATCACCGATAAAGCATATCGAAAAGCCTACGACTGCCTGAGCCGGGATTTTCAAAATTCCATGTCTTATGAGGGGTGGGCGTCGGGCTTTCAAACTACGGTCAGCAGCACGGTGTCCGATGTGAAGACGGAGTCCCAGACGGACGACCAAGCAGTGCTGACATACCTATTGAAAGCTGTGGACAATCCCGGCGGAACGAAGTATTTCCGGGGGACGGCCGTGCTTGTAAAAACGTCCGGCGGTTGGAAAATCGACGAAATTACGAATAAGGCGATGTAGTGGCGGAAAATAATAAAGGGGCATGACAAAACGTCATGCCCCATCTTTATATGCCGGTTTATTTGATTTCCGAGTTGCTGTAGACGCCCGGCTTCAAGAGGCCGGAGAGGGTTTGGGCGGTGTAGGTCAGTTCCTCGCCGCCGAGGGCGAGGGCCATGTCCAGCTCCTGCGCGATGTACGCGAGGAATTTTTCCGGCGCCTGCGCGCGGATCTCTTCCTCCGGCAGGTGGAACGCCCACTCGATGCCGACGCCGCCGTTTTGGTTGTCACCGGACATTTCCCACGATTTGTCGAAGGTCGTGTAGAATGAATTTTCATCGAGCTTGTCCCAGCTTTTCGACGCTTCGGCGAATTTCAGGCAGGATTCCGTGTATTCCTTGATTGTCATGAAAAAACCTCCCGTGATGGCGCTTCGTTTCATTGAGATGAATTTGCGCTGTTTTCGCTTCATATTATACCACAAGGGCATATATTCTCGCTAGGTTCGTGCATCGCCTGCGGCTCGCACTCACCAAGCGTTCATATTATACCATATCCGCTAAGGATGCGCTACACTTCGTTTGCGCGCCCAAAGGGGTCAGGTATATGTGCCGCTAAGCGCGCGCTGCGCTCGTTAAGCGGGCACATTACAGCAGAACGTGCGGCGGGAGCCAATTCTGCGACATGGAACCCCAGCGGTCGGATTTTGTCTGTCGACAAAATCCGCGCAGTGGCGTTATAATAGCAATAGTTTTATATGATGATCACGGTGGAATGGAAAAGAAAAGCAAACCGGAGGTTTTGGTATGCGGATTGTAATCGTGGGCGCGGGAAAGCTCGGGTACAGTATTGCCGAGCTCCTTTCGGGGGAGCAGAACGACGTGGTAGTCATCGATCGCGACGAGGCGCGGCTGGAGGCGGCCAAGAATACGCTGGACGTGCTGACCATCGCGGCGAACGGCGCGAGCCCGATTACGATGAACGACCCGGACGTGCGCGGCTCGGATATCTTGATTGCGGTCACGGCGCAGGACGAAGTGAATATGATGGCCTGCATTCTCGCGAAAAAGTACGGCATCCAGCACACGGCGGCGCGTATTCGCGACACGGAGTTTTTGACCAACGCGAAGGATTACGTCAAGGAAAATTTCGATATCGACCTGCTTTTGAATCCCGAATATATCACGGCGATGGAAATTTATCGCATCCTGATGACGCCGTCGGCGCTGAACGTCGAAGATTTCGCCGAGGGCAAGGTGCGGCTTTTCGAGACGAAGGTGAAGGCGGATTCGCCGTATGCGAATATCGCGCTGAAAGATTTGGAGCTGCCGCCTTCGGTACTGGCGGGTATGATTTTCCGAAACCATCAGATGATCATCCCGCATGGCGACGACAAGATGCTTCCGATGGACAACGCGTATTTCATCGGCAAGACGGAGAATATCGAAAAGTTCAGCGAGGACCTGACGAAGCGCGACGCGCGCCAGCTTTCGCGGGCGGTCATTATCGGCGCGGGGCGCACGGGGCGCGTGCTGGCGGCACGGCTCACCGAGAGCGGGGTGCGGGTCAAGCTCATCGAGAAGGATAAGGAGCGCTGCCGCGTCGCTTCGGAACGGCTCGCCGGCGTGATGGTGCTTTACGGGGACGGCACCGATATCGATCTTCTGACGGAGGAGGGCGTCGGCGAAGCGGACGCGGTCATCTGCCTGACGGAGGACGACAAGCTGAACCTGATGCTGGCGCTTCTCGCAAAGCATCTTGGCGCGCGGGAGACGGTGGTGCGCGTGGCGCGCAGCGAATACGTGGAATTGATGGAAAAGGTCGGCGTGGACGTGGCGTTGTCGGAACGCCTGCTGTCGGCCAGCGAGGTCTTGGCTTTCGTGCGGCGCGGCGGCGTGGTGGCGGTGTCGCTTCTCGAGGGGGCGAAAGCGGAGGCGGTGGAGTTCATCGTCGCGCCGGACGCGGAGGTCGTCGGCCGTCCGCTGAAAGAGGTGCGGCTGCCGAAAGAGTGCCTCGTCTGTGCGTATGTCCGGGAAAGCGAGGCGTATGTGCCGAACGGCGATTCCGTGCTGGAAGCGGGGGATCGGGCGATTCTCTTTATCCGTACGCAGCATGCGAAAAACGTGATGCAGTTCTTCAAGGGGAACGACTAAATAAAAAGAGGGAAGGGTGGCGTGTTTTTGAGAACGCGGCTTCTTTTATATCTTTTAGGATGGACTGCGATGGTTGCGGGGACGGCCCTTTTGCTGCCTGTTCCGGTTTCTGCACTGGACGGAGACGGGCTCTCATGGGCGTTTGTCGTTTCTTCGGCAATCATGCTGTCGATGGGCGGCTTCGCGGTGCGGTCGGGGCGCGAGCACCCGGAGCGCCTTTTGGTGCGCGAGGGCGCTTGCTTTCTCGTGGGAACGTGGATCCTTCTGACGGTGACGGCGGCTTTGCCGTATGTTTTCACGGGGACGCTTTCTTTGGCGGACGCCTGGGCGGAAGGCGTGTCCGGCATCACGACGACGGGGCTGACGCTTTTGGGGAAGGACGCGCCGCGCTCCCTCGTGTTTTGGCGCAGCTTGACGCAGTGGCTGGGCGGCGCGTGCATCATCCTGCTGCTTTTGACTGTGGTGCCGCAGGTATCGGAATGGTTCGGCATGTCGCTGGTAATGCCAAGAGGCCAGCGGGCAGGCCAGCTCTTGTCGTCTATGCGGCGAACCTCTCGGCGCGTGATGGGCGTGTATGTGGGGGCGACGGCGGCAGCGGCGGCAGTTTTTTCGGTATTGGGATTGTCCGCGTTTGACGCGGTGAATCTTTCCATGGTGACGTTGGCGACGGGCGGCTGTTATACGCCCGCGTCGGGGGACGATGGAATCTTTTTTTCGTTTGCGCTGATGGCAGTCATGTTGTTCTCCGCCGGAAATTTCTTTTTTTACGCGGAGGTGGCGCGCCGGGGGCTGGTCTCTGACGATGCGGGTGCGGAAGAGATGCGGGGCATGTTGCGGATCGTGGCCGTCGCGGGCTTTATCGTGTCCCTTCATCTCTGGCTGAGCGGAACGTACGGCGGATTTGAGAGCCTGTGGAAAGGCTTTTTTGCGGTGACGGCTTTTTTGAGCACGACGGGCATGAATCCTTTGCAGGTCGTCCATTGGCCGGATTTTGACCGCTTCGTATTGCTGCTCCTGATTTTTACCGGAGGCTGTATCGCTTCGTCGGCAGGCGGGCTGAAAATCCTCCGGCTTTCGGTGCTGGCCAACGCGTCCATAGAGGAACTGCGCCGTACGCTGCACTCGCGCATGGTGCTCCGCGTTTCGGCCTTGGGACGCGTGGTGCCCCTTGCCATGGTCGGACAGCTGTTGAGCTTTTTTGCGCTGTATATCGCGGTGTTTTTTGCTGCGTCCATGGCGCTTTCTTTAGGCGGTCTCGCGCCGCTGTCGGCGATGGGGCTTTCGGCGGCGTGCCTGACCAGCGCGGGGCCGGCGGCGCTCCTTGCGGGCGACGTGGGCGTTTACGCGGCCATGGGCGAGGGGTGGAGGCTGTTTTGCTGCGGGCTCATGCTTCTCGGGCGGTTGGAGGTCTTTTCATTCCTTTTCGTGATCCAGACGCTTGTCAGCCGTTGGGAAGGACGGTGGTAGCGTGAGCTGGGAACGGATGGCGTTCTTCTTTGGACGGTTGTTGTCCGGTCTTTCGGCGGCAGCTCTCGTTCCGCTCGTTTTTGCGCTGGCGGCGCGGGAGGCGGCGCTGCCGTTCCTGTGGATGGCTGCGATTTCCGTGGGACTTTCTTTCGCCCTTTCCCGTGTGGGGGCAAAGACGGCGATGGGACTCTCGCTCCGTGAAGGCATCGCGATCACGAGCCTGGGCTGGCTGTTGTGCTCGGGCATCGGCGCTGTTCCGTATATTGCGGGCGGACATCTTGGCGTGGTCGACGGGGTGCTGGAGTCGGTCTCTGGCTTTACCGGCGCAGGGGCGACGGTGATCTCAGGGCTTGAGAAGATGCCGCACAGTATTCTTTTGTGGCGCTCGATGACGCATTGGATCGGCGGTTTGGGGATCGTCGTCTTTTTCGTTGCGCTTTTGCCGCAGTTTGGCGAGGGCGCGGCGCGCATTTTTGAGACGGAGAGCGGGACTCCCGTGCCGGGGCGGGCGCGGCCTCGCATGAAGACGACGGCGCAGGCGCTTTTTGCCATATACGCGGCGCTGACGACGGCGGCGTTCCTCGCTTACTGGCTGGCGGGGATGACGCCCTTCGACGCGGTGAACCATTCCATGTCTACGATCGCCACAGGAGGATTTTCCACGCACGACGAGAGCGCGGCGTATTTTCACAGTCCTGCCCTCGAGTGGTGGATGACCCTGTTCATGCTGCTCTGCGGCGCGGATTTCGGGATGTACCTCGGAATGCTGCGGGACGGGGTGAAAACGGCGCTGAAAAATGTGGAGCTGCGCTTTTTCCTCACGATGGTGCTCGTCTCGGCGGTCGTCTTGGCGGGAGAGCTTTTGGCGTCGGGCATGGACGCGGGGGAGGCGCTTCGGACGGCGTGTTTCCAATCGTCTACGGTGGCTTCGACGACGGGGTTCGTGTCGGCGGATTTCGATCAATGGCCGCCGATTTCCAAGATGTTCCTCTTGTTCATGATGGCGGTGGGCGGCTGTTCCGGCTCTACGGCAGGCGGTATCAAGGTCATCCGGATCTTGCTGGTGGTGCGGCTGATCGGTCTTGGCGGACGCCGCGCCCTTTCGCCTTTGGCGAGGGAGGAAGTGCATCTCGGCGGGCGGACGGTCAGCCGGGAGGTACTTATGGACGCGGGTTATTTCATTTTTACCTATTGTGCGCTCGTGTGCCTGTGGTCGCTGATTTTCACATGGGACGGTTCGTCGGCTTTTGACTCCATCGCCCTTGCCGTGACGACCATGGGAAACGTGGGGCCGGGCTTTGGCGAATGGGGCGCGACGTGCAACTATGCCGGGCTGCCGGTGTTGTCAAAGCTGACGGTCGCCGCGTCCATGCTGATCGGGCGCCTTGAGATTTTCCCGATGCTCGCGCTGTTCCGCCCGGGATTCTGGAAAAAAGAACGGGGCTGGGATTAAGGGCGTGCTGATTCATACGTACGCCCTTAATGAACCAGCACCCCCTAAAAATAAATTGAAGTGCAAAACAGCAAGGAAAGGAGGAATTGGGCTTGGAATGGCGCGTGGTTATGTATTTCCTCGGGCGTATCGCTTGGGTTTGCGGCGTCGCATTGCTCATTCCTTTTTTCACGTCGGCGGCTTTCAACGACGAAGCTACGTTTTCCTTCGGCCTTTCGATCCTTTGCTGTATCCTGATCGGCGGCGCGGGCTGGAAGGTCGGCACGCTGGAAGAGGGGGCCATGACGCCTCGGGAGGGCATCGCCGTTACGGGGTTGGCCTGGATCATGACGACGTTTTTCGGGATGCTTCCCTACACGTTAGGCGAGCATCTTTCTTTTGTCGACGGATTGTTTGAGAGTGTTTCGGGATTCACGGGGTTCGGCGCTTCGGTCATTTCCGCGCCGGAGCTTTTGCCGGAAAGCGTCCTGCTTTGGCGGAGCCTGACGCAATGGCTGGGCGGCCTCGGCATCGTTGTCTTTTTCATCACGCTCTTGCCGAAAGCGGGGCAAAATGTCATTCACATGTACGAGGCGGAGTCCGTGGGGCCGACGGAGGACCGTATGCGCCCGCGGCTCAAAGAGATGACGGAAGCGCTGGTCGCCATCTATATCGCGCTGACGGCGATGGCGGTGATCCTGTTCGCGGTTTGCGGCATGTCGTATTTCGACGCGTTGAACCACGCGCTGACCACGATCGGCACCGGTGGATTTTCCACGCACAGCGAGAGCATCATGTATTTTGACAGCGTCGCCATTGATATGGCGGTGACGTTCTGTATCCTGGTGGCGGGAGTCAGCTTCGCGCTTTATTATCGCGTCTATGTCCGCGGCTGGAAGGCGGCGGCGGAAAACACGGAGCTCAAGGCATATCTTTTGATTTTTGCGGTCGGTACGGTGCTGCTCTGGCTGACGCTTTGGCGGGACGGTATCTACGGACCGTTGGAGTCCATACGTTACGCGGCGTTCCAGACGGCGGCGATCTCGACGACGGGCTTCGTGTCGGCGGATTACGACCGCTGGCCGACGTTCGCGAAGTGCCTGCTGCTGTTCCTGATGATGGTGGGCGGCTGCGCGGGCTCGACGGCGGCTGGGCTCAAGGTTACGCGGGCGGTGCTGCTCCTGCGCATGACGGCGGCGCACATTTGGCGGCGAATGCATCCGCACATGGTTGTCAGCGTCCGCATGAACGGCGAGGTCGTACCGCAGGGGGTATTGCTGCGCGTGGGATTGTTTTTTTTCGTGTATCTGTTCTTCATCATATTCGCCGCGGCGCTGATCATGCTGGACGGCGTTCCGATGTTCGACGCGCTGGGCATGAGCGTGTCCGCCGTCTCTACCGTAGGCCCGGCTTTCGGCGTCGCCGGCCCGACGGAGACGTATGCGCCGCTGTCCCATTTCGTGAAAATGGTGCTCTGTTGTATTACCCTTTTGGGGCGG
>CACZOL010000172.1 GCA_902782705.1 uncultured Selenomonadaceae bacterium | reverse complement strand
TTTCCCTCGACGTCTGCCGGGGCGAAGTCCTTTCGATCATCGGACCGTCCGGCTCGGGCAAGAGTACGCTGCTCCGTTGCCTAAACCGATTGGAAACCATCGATAAAGGTTCTATCGAAGTCAAGGGCAACTTCCTCGTGAAAAACAATTTGGTGTCTAATCGCACCGAGTATGCGCCGACGACGGAAGCACGTAAGATGCTTGCCTGCATGGGCATGGTGTTCCAGCAGTTCAATTTGTTTCCGCACATGACGGTGCTGGAAAATCTGATGGAAGCGCCGATGCAGGTCAAAGGACAGACGCGCGAGGAGATTCAGCCGATAGCGGAGGAACTCCTGCAAAAAGTCGGTCTGTACGATAAGCGCGACGCGTATCCGTCGCGTCTGTCGGGGGGGCAGCAGCAGCGCGTGGCGATTGCACGGGCGCTGGCGATGAAGCCGGACATCATGCTTTTCGACGAGCCGACGTCGGCGCTCGATCCTGAGCTCACGGTCGAAGTATTGCGGACGATGCGCGCTTTGGCCGCGGATCGTATGACGATGGTGGTTGTCACGCATGAAATGACGTTTGCGCGGGACGTGTCGAATCATGTGATTTTCATGGCGGATGGAGTTATTGTCGAGCAGGGGCATCCGTCCGATCTCTTCAGTCTTCCGCAGGAGGAAAGAACGAAGCTCTTTCTGGGAAATATGTTAAAATAGAATAGTGGTGAAAGGATGAAACAATACAGCGTTACCGGGATGAGTTGCGCGGCGTGCGTCGCGCGGGTGGAAAAAGCGGTCGGAAAGGTTGAGGGCGTAGAGTCGTGCGCGGTCAGTCTTTTGACGAATTCGATGGGGGTCGAGGGCAGTGCAGATCCGGCGGCCATTATCGCCGCCGTCGAGGAGGCGGGCTATGGCGCGTCGCTTAAAGACGCGGACCGAAAAAAAGAGCCCACAGACAGCGCGTCGGACGAGGAATTGTTGAAAGACCGTGAGACGCCCGCGCTTCGGCGTCGGCTTTTCGCGTCGCTGGGCTTTCTCGTTGCGCTGATGTATCTTTCCATGGGGCACATGATGCTTGGCTGGCCGCTTCCGGCTTTCCTGGACGGTAATATGCTTGCGCAGGGAATTGTGCAGATGATTCTTTCGGGCGTCGTGATGGTCATTAATCAGGAGTTTTTCACAAGCGGCGTGAAAAGTCTGTTGGGCGGCGCGCCGAATATGGACGCGCTGGTCGCTCTCGGCTCGTTTGCATCCTTTGCGTACAGCGTCGGTGCGCTTCTCTTAATGACGGGCGTTTCGGGCGATATGGACGCAATGATGGCGTACCATGAAGATTTGTATTTCGAGTCGGCGGCGATGATTCTTGCGCTGATTACGGTTGGGAAAATGCTTGAGGCGCACTCGAAAGGGAAAACGACGGATGCGCTGAAAGGATTGATGCGGCTTGCACCGCGCACGGCGACGGTCATGCGGGATGGGACGGAAACGGTCGTATCCGCCGCCGATGTGGAAATCGGCGATATATTTGTCGTACGCCCCGGTGAGCAGATTCCGGTGGACGGCGTCGTAATTGAGGGCGGCGGCGCAGTAAACGAGTCGGCGCTGACGGGCGAGAGCCTTCCCGTGGATAAGACGGAAGGCGATAAAGTTTCTTCAGCAACATTAAACCAATCTGGTTTCCTGAAATGCAGGGCGACGCGCGTGGGCGAGGATACGACGCTCGCACAGGTCATTCGGCTTGTGGAGGATGCGGCGGCGACGAAAGCGCCGATCGCGAAGCTCGCCGATCGAGTATCCGGCGTTTTCGTACCAATCGTTATTGGAATCGCCGTCGTGACGACGATCGTATGGTTGGCGTTGGGCGCAGAATCGGGATTTGCCGTCGCGCGCGGAATTTCCGTCCTCGTGATCAGTTGTCCTTGCGCGCTGGGACTCGCTACGCCTGTCGCGATTATGGCGGGAAGCGGGCTCGGTGCAAAAAACGGCATTTTGTTCAAGACGGCGGCTTCTTTGGAAACGCTTGGCAAAGTCGGTATCATCGCGCTGGACAAGACGGGAACCATTACACGGGGCGAGCCGGAAGTCACGGATGTTTTTCCGGCGGAAGGCGCGGACGACGACAATCTTTTGCGCGTCGCGCTGGCGCTGGAGGCAAAAAGCGAGCACCCATTGGCACGGGCGATACTTCGTCGGGCTGAAGCGGAAGGGCGTTCGCCGAAAACCACGGAGGATTTCTCCGCAATTCCCGGGCGAGGCCTTTCTGCAGTGCTTGATGGGCAACGGATTTTCGGTGGAAGTCGTCAGTACGTTGCGGAACAGACACCGCTTCCCGAAGCGCTTTGTCAAAAAGCAGATATGCTGTCGGAGCAAGGAAAAACTCCCCTCTTCTTCGGTTGTGAGGAAAAGGTTTTGGGCGTAATCGCAGTCGCCGACGTCCTCAAAGAAGACAGCCGTCAGGCTGTTGATGAAATTCGCGCGATGGGGATTCGGACGGTTATGCTGACGGGAGACAACGAGCGCACGGCGCGCGCCGTGGGGCGCGAAGCTGGTGTGGAAGAGGTCGTCGCGGGCGTGCTGCCGGACGGCAAAGAAAGCGTCGTTCGCGGTTTGCAGGAAAAAGGCAAGACGGCGATGGTCGGGGACGGAATCAACGACGCGCCGGCATTGACGCGTGCCGACGTAGGAGTCGCCATTGGCGCGGGTACGGATATTGCTGTGGATGCGGCGGACGTCGTGCTGATGAAAAGCCGTCTTCTCGACGTTGCGGCGGCAATTCGCCTTTCGCGCGCCACGCTCGTGAATATCAAAGAAAATCTTTTTTGGGCGTTCTTTTATAATCTGATTGGGATTCCGCTGGCGGCGGGCGTATTCATTCCGATTTTCGGATGGAAACTGACGCCGATGTTCGGCGCGGCGGCGATGAGCCTTTCGAGTTTTTGCGTCGTTACGAACGCCTTGCGGCTGAATTTTTTCAGGTTGTACGGCGAAGTAAAATATACAGGTCTCACAGAAGAACGAAAGGAAGAGGTGCGAACTATGGAAAAGACCATGAAAATTGAGGGAATGACGTGCGAGCATTGTGAGATGCGCGTAAAGAAAGCTCTAGAGGCGCTTCCGGAAGTGACGGAGGCAAAAGTCAGTCATTCGGCGGGGACAGCTGTTGTCGCACTGAATGCGGAGGTTGACGCAGGGAAGCTTAAAGAAGCGGTTGAGGCGCAGGACTATAAAGTGCTTTCTGTGCAATAAATCGGGTATGATACACGGGGAGGAAACGACCAATGGCGACACGATTTCATGAACTTAAGATTGCGGGCTGTACGCGGCAGCTTCCAATCCTGAATCTTACGGATACGGAGGCAATCGCGGCGTTCGTCATGCTTGGCGACGTGGAGCTTACGGAAAACTGTGCGAAAGCGCTTTTGCCTAAAGTGCCGAAAGAAACGGAGATTATCCTGACTGCCGAGACGAAGGGCATTCCGCTGGCGGAGGAACTGTCGCGGCTTATGGGGTTCAAACACTATGTTACGGCTCGTAAGTCTGTGAAAGCGTATATGGAAAATCCCTTGTGCGTCGTGGATCATTCGATCACGACGAAAGGGAAGCAGATGCTCTACATCATGCAGGAAGACGTGGAGCGGATCAACGGAAAACACGTGTTGTTGTTGGACGATGTCATCAGTCGGGGCGGCTCGATGAATGCGCTGCGCGGTCTCGCGGAAGCGGCGGGCGGAATCGTCGTGGGAGAGGCCGCCGCAGTAGCGGAAGGCGCCGCCGCCAGACGCAAGGACATCATTTTCCTAGCTTCGATGCCTCTTTTTGACGCGCAGTAAGAAAGACCGCAAGAATCCCGTTTGGCGTTTATATCGCCGACGGGATTTTTTTGACCGAGGAATGGAATTAAATTCGGAAATTGTTTCCGTTTTTATTGACACGTAATTTCTTGGCTGTTAAAATAGGAAACGGTTTCCGATTTCATTTTCCTATCCGGAAGGAGAAATACAATGAAATATAAAACGAAGCAGCGAACGGCGCTGCTGGATTTTTTGGAGACACGGCGCGGCGAGCATATCACTGTGGCGGACATTAGAGCGCATTTTGAGGCATTGGGACATCCTATCGGAACGACGACGTTGTATCGGCAGACGGACGAGCTGGTACGCGCAGGATTGCTTCGTAAATATATCGTGGATGAGAACAGTGCGGCTTGCTTCGAGTATACGGGCGAACAGCCTACGGAGGAAATACTCGTGCATTGCAAATGCGAAAGCTGTGGAAAACTGTTGCACATCCGGTGCGGACAGTTCGAGGAAATGCAGCGGCATATTTCTGCCGACCATGATTTTACCGTCGACGCACGGCGTACAGTGCTTTACGGACTATGTGAGAATTGTCGCTGACTTGATTTTTATCGTTTGGAGGGTTCAATATGAAAAAGGTAGTATCGATTCTTTTGTGTCTGATGCTGTTGACTTTTCTTGGCGGCTGTGGCAGTCAAACTGCACAAAAGCCGGAAGACAAAAATGCGTCGAAAAAGCTGAAGATTGTTACGACGATTTTCCCCATTCACGACTGGACATGGGAAATTCTCGGCGGCGAGGCGGCAAACGCCGAGTTGACGATGTTGCTCAACAACGGCGTCGATATGCACAGCTATCAGCCGACGGCGGATGATCTTGTGAAGATTTCTTCTTGCGACGTTTTGATCTATGTGGGCGGCGAGTCGGATAAATGGATTGAGGACGCGCGAAAAGAAGCGGTCAATAAAAATATGGTTGCATTGCGGTTGATGGACGTGCTCGGCGACAGGCTGAAGCATGAGGAAGAAATAGAGGGGATGGAGAAGCATCACCATGAACATGATCATAAAGATGAACACAAAGAACATAAAGATCACGCGCATAAGGAACATGAACACAAAGATCATGAACACAAGGACGAGCATAAGCACGAGGAAGGACATAAGCATGAGGAAGAACATAAGCATGAGGAAGAAAAGCACGATCATCATGACGCCGAGTATGACGAGCATATCTGGCTGTCGCTGAAGAATGCAAAGATTTGTGTAGCGGCCATCGCCGATGCTCTCGGCCGCGCCGACGCCGCTCATTCGCAGGCGTATAAGGACAACGCCGACGCGTACCGTGCGAAACTGAACGCCGTGGACAAAGAATATGAAGCTGTGGTCGCCGCCTCGCCCCAAAAGACGTTGCTTTTCGGCGACCGGTTCCCGTTCCGTTATCTTACGGATGACTACGGTCTCAAATATTACGCCGCTTTCCCCGGATGCTCCGCTGAGAGCGAAGCAAGCTTCGAGACAATCGCTTTCCTGTCGGCAAAATTGGACGAGCTGAAACTTCCTGCCATTTTGACGATTGAGGGGGGGAATCGCAAGGTTGCCGAGACGATTCTCTACAACACGCCTACACATGACCAAAAAATTCTTGTTCTCGATTCTATGCAGTCCACCATCGGGGACAAGGCGGCCTATGGACACAATTATCTTGCGGTTATGCGGAAAAATCTTGATGTTTTGAAGGAAGCGTTGCACTGATGCCGCAAATTGTTTGCGAAAATTTGTCGCTGGGCTATGGCGGCGAAGTGGTCGTCAGCGGCTTGAGTTTTTCCGTGTCTGCGGGTATGTATCTATGCATTGTCGGCGAAAACGGCGCGGGAAAGACGACGCTCATGAAAACGATCCTCGGCCTGCGTTCGCCGCTCAAAGGAAGTATCGTTTTCGGCGACGGCCTCCGTCAGCGGGAGATCGGTTATCTATCCCAACAGACCGAAGTGCAGCGAGATTTTCCCGCCTCCGTGCGCGAAATTGTTCTTTCGGGCTGCCAGGGACGTATGGGATTTCGGCCGTTTTACCGAACGGAGGAAAAAGAACTTGCCGCACGAAATATGGAGCGCATGGGGATCGCCGAGCTTGCGGAACGTTGTTATCGCGACCTTTCCGGTGGGCAGCAGCAACGTGTCCTTTTGGCACGCGCTCTGTGCGCGACGCAAAAACTTTTGCTTCTTGACGAGCCGACGGCGGGACTCGATCCGGAAGTGACCGCTGACATGTATCGCGTGATTCATGATTTGCATCAATCCGGCGTCACCATTCTGATGATTACCCATGACGTCACGGAGGCGCTGCCCTACGCGACGCATATCCTGCATCTGGGCGGACGCGTCTTTTGGGGAACCCGGAATGAATATATGCGGGAAGAGGAGGAAAGACGCTGATGGAAGCGCTCTTTGTCAAGCTGCAGCTTTATTTGGCGTATCCGTTTGTGCGGTATGCGCTGATTGTCGGCGTTCTCATTGCGCTGTGCTCGTCGCTTCTCGGCGTTACATTGGTGCTGAGACGGTTTTCGTTCATCGGGGATGGGCTTTCCCACGTCGCTTTCGGCGCACTGGCCGTGGCCACCGTCGTCGGCGTTTCCAATAAAATGACGATTGTGCTTCCGATTACGATTTTCGCCGCTGTTTTGATGCTGCGTGCAGGAAAGAATGCGATTATCAAAGGTGACGCTGCGATCGCGATGATCTCCGTCGCTTCTTTGGCTTTTGGTTATCTCTTGCTGCATATTTTCGCTCCCCCGGTAAATCTTTCGGGCGATGTTTGCAGTACGCTGTTCGGCGCGACGTCCATTTTAACGTTGACAAGAGACGAAATGTGGATTTCCGTCGTTTTGTCCGTTTTGATGCTCGGGATCTTCATCTTCTTTTACCATAAGATTTTTGCGGTGGCATTTGATGAGGATTTCGCACGGGCCGTCGGGACGAACGCCGGCCTTTATAATCTGATGCTTGCTTTTGTCGTGGCGGTCGTCATTGTGTTGGCGATGAATCTTGTCGGCGCGCTTTTGATTTCCGCGTTCGTCATTTTTCCCGCGCTGTCCGCGATGCGGCTTTTCCGCAATTTTTTTGCGGTGACGGTCTGTTCGGCGGCGCTGTCTGTTTTCTGTGCGCTTTTCGGTATTCTCGTTGCCGTTCTCGCTGGTACGCCGGTGGGGGCGACTGTCGTGGCAATCGACGTTGCGGCATTTTTGCTATGCAGCGGCGCGGGTAGATTGAAAAGTATTGCGTAAATAAAGATTGAAATGAAAACTTCCGAGATAATTTTCGGAAGTTTTTTTGCGTCTGTGTGCAAAATCGACGCACTTTGCTTGCTGAATACTTGAAAAAGCTGTATAATGCCTCTGTTAGTGTCAAAAATGTTTTTTTCTTAAATGAAAGGACTTTTTATTTGAACGCAATCGGATATGAATTGATAAAGACGGACGAGCAGACCGGCGCGCGGGCGGGCGTATTGCATACACCGCACGGGAGTTTCCCTACGCCGATTTTCATGCCGGTGGGTACGCAGGCGACGGTTAAAGCGGTTTCGCCGGATGAACTCAGAGAGCTCGGCGCAGGCATTATCTTGTCGAATACGTATCATCTGTTTTTACGGCCGGGGATGGACCTCGTTCGGGAAGCTGGCGGGCTTCATGAATTCATGCACTGGGACCGTGGGATTTTGACCGACAGCGGCGGTTTTCAGGTGTTCAGTCTCGGCGAGCTTCGGAAAATTACTGAGGAAGGTGTGACGTTTCGCTCACATATCGATGGTTCGAAAAAATTCCTTTCGCCGGAGATTTCCGTCGAAGTACAGACGGCGCTCGGTTCCGATATCGTGATGGCTTTCGACGAGTGCGTGCCCTATCCGGCGGATTATGACTATGCGAAGCAGTCTCTGGCACGAACCCTGCGCTGGGCAAAGCGCTGCAAAGACGCAATGACGCGCGATGATCAGGGGCTTTTCGGCATCGTGCAGGGCGGCATGTATAAGGATCTTCGCACAGAGAGCGCGGAAGCGCTCGCTGCAATGGACTTTCCCGGTTATGCCGTCGGCGGTCTTTCCGTCGGCGAGCCAAAAGAATTGATGTATGAAATGCTCGAACATTCGACCGAGCATTTGCCGCAGGGTAAGCCTCGTTATTTGATGGGTGTTGGTACGCCCGATTGTCTCGTGGAGGGCGTGGCGCGCGGGATTGATATGTTCGACTGCGTGTTCCCGACGAGGGTTGCGCGAAACGGCATGGCGATGACTTGGACGGGGCGGCTCGTGATGAAGAATCAGGCGTTTACGCACGATCATGAGGTATTGGAACAGGGATGCGCCTGCTATGCCTGTCGGAACGGCTACACGCGCGCCTACATCCGTCACCTCGTGCGGGCGGGGGAGATTTTCGGTCTGCGCCTCTTGACGCTGCACAACCTGTTTTTCTTGCAGGCGTTCATGCGTGCGATGCGAGAGGCCATCATGGAAAATCGTTTCACGGAGTTTCGTCGCGATTTTTGGAATAATTATCAAATGCCGGAAAAGAATGTGGAGGGAAAATAGATGAACGAAGGAATTATTGCATTGGTGAGTGCGTACGGACCGTTGGTGGCCATGGTGATCGCGTTCTACTTTTTCCTGTATCGTCCGCAGCGGGCAGAGCAGAGGCGGCGGGATGATATGCTTGCAACGCTGCACAAGGGAAACAAGGTCGTCACGGTGGGCGGAATTTTCGGTGAGATCGTGGAAATCAAGAACAATGTGATCGATCTCAAGATTGCCGATAAAGTGGTCGTCAAGGTCACGCGGAGTGCGGTCAGCCGCAACATAACGCAGGGAAAATCTCCGCAAATGGAGCCGGAGAAGGAATGGCCCGCTGAGGAATCGGCAAAAGATGAATGAGCAGCATGCCGATCTCGACGGGCAAAAGAGGGCGCTCAGGAAGCGGATGCTCACGGTGCGGCGGGCGCTTTCCGCTGACGAACGCGCCGCGTACAGCTCGACGATAACGGAACGGTTGCTTTCCCATCAGGCGCTGACAAGGGCGAAAACGATTTTCGCATATGCGGCGATGGAAGACGAAGTACAGACGGATATGCTGCTTTCAAGGCTGATCGACATGGGAAAGCGAGTCGCGATTCCGTGGATTACCGGAAAGCGTATGATGGAGGCGGCATTCGTTCCTTCGATGGACGCACTGGCGTACGGTGCCTATCATATCCTGACGGTACGGGAGGGACGGCGCGAAATATTGCCGCCGGAGGAACTCGACTGTGTGATTGTGCCCGGTGTGGCTTTTGGTATGGACGGAACAAGGCTCGGTATGGGCGGCGGCTATTACGACACGTTTTTGCCGAGAGCGACGCAGGCGATCAGGATCGCGGCGGCGTTTCAGTGCCAGATTACGGCGGATATTCCAAAACTTCCGTATGATTACGGCGTCAACTGGATCGTGACGGAGCAAGGCGTTTTTAAAGCGAATAGCAATTAGCATTAAGTAGTTTGGTGGTAGTATGGAAATTAAAATTGGAATCGCGAGCGTCGCAAAAAGCGGCGCCGAATACTGCGGCGACAGTCACAGCCTCGTTGAGCAACGGGGCGGTATGACGCTGATCTTGTCGGACGGCCATGGAAATACGGCCGCAGCGCAGCAGACAAGCCGATGGGTCACGCAGCGCGCGCGGAGTCTCGTGCTGGAGGGCAAGGAAAACGACGCCGTCGCGCGCGCCGTTCATGAAGAATTGTACGAGATGAAGGACCGGAAAGTTGCCTGCGCTTTGACGATTTTCGGCGTGGATGCTGAGACGGAGTCGGTCGCAATAGGACGGAGCGGTCAAACGCCCGTCTATGTATGGACGGAAGAGTACGAGACGGTTTACGACGACGAAGCGACGGCTCTTGGTATGAGCCGCAGCGTTAATCCGCAAACCTACGAGTTGCCGCTGGCACAAGGCATGATTCTCGCTGCGGTTACCGAGGGGGTCCGCTTGGCTGGAAAGAAGCGCGGCGGTGCGCATTTCGAGCCGGAAAAGGTTTGGGAGATTATTCGTGCCAATCCGGCGGAGGACGCTGAGTTTATCGCGAAAAATATTTTGGAATATGCGCTGACGCTCGAACAGGAGCAACCTGCCGAAGATATGACAGTGGCGGTGCTCGGCGTGTCGCCGGACAAGGCGGAAAACGCCGGTGTCAGTTTCCTGTCGGCGTCGTATCCGATCGCGGTATTAGAAGCATAAGAAGGGAAGGAATTGTCGTTGAGAAAAGAAGAGTTTGGCAAATTGCTGATTGTCATAGCGGCGATCGTTGGACTGTTTATAGCGTTTGTTTCGCCGCTGGCCTATTCGATCCGACAGGGACTCGACTTGCAGGGCGGCACGCACGTCGTACTCGAAGCTGAGGACACGGAAGAGGCGCAGGTAAACGACGACGCCATGCAGCGTGTCGTCCGCATTATGGAAAAGTGCGTCAACGAGCTGGGCCTGACTGAGCCGATTATCCAGCGGCAGGGTGCGCGCCGTATCATCGTCGAGCTGCCGGGCATCAAGGACCCGGACAAGGCGATTCAGGTCATTGGCAAGACGGCTATGCTTGAATTTAAGGACGAAGCGGGGACGACGGTACTGACGGGTACCGACCTCAAGGATGCGAAAGAACAGACCGATCAGTCCGGACAGAATCTCGTTTCACTGGAATTCAGCGACGAGGGCGGAAAGAAATTCGCCGATCTGACGACGAAAAACGTAGGGCGCACGATTGCGATCCTTTTGGACGGCGAGGTGCTGACTGCCCCGAACGTCAAAGAACCAATTTTGGGAGGCAAGGCCGTCATCACTGGTTCGCGCACACTGGAGGAAGCCCATAACCTTGCGATTTTGCTCCGAAGCGGCGCGCTTCCGGTCAAGGTCAATATCATTGAGACGCGTACGGTCGGCCCAACGCTTGGACAGGACTCGAAAGATAAGAGCGAATTCGCATTTGCGGTAGGTATCGGTGCGGTGCTTGTGTTCATGCTCCTGTTTTATCGCCTTTCCGGTTTCATCGCGGATATCAGTTTGATGGCGTATGTATTGATGCTTTTGGCGGCGTTGAAGTTCCTCGATGCGACATTGACGCTGCCGGGCGTGGCTGGTATCATTTTGTCCATCGGTATGGCAGTCGATGCGAACGTACTGATTTTTGAGCACTTCAAGGAAGAGTACCAGACGGGTAAGACGCTTCGTGCGGCTATGAACTCAGGCTTCAAGCGCGCATTTACGACGATTTTCGACTCGAATATCACAACGATTATCGCTTCGATCGTGCTGTTCATGTTCGGCACCGGCTCGATTCGCGGCTTTGCGATTACGTTGGGACTCGGCGTCGTTTTGAGTATGATTACGGCGATTTCGCTGACGCAGTTTATGTTGAAATTGTTGATCGGGGCGAACCTGTTTACGAACCCGTTTGTCTATGGCGCGAGCAAAGCGCCGGTGGCGGAAGGGGGTGCGCGTCGTGCATAATTTTGACATCGTAGGACGCAGGAAGCTCTGGTATTTCCTTTCGCTTTGCGTGATTATTCCCGGCATCGTTTCGATGTTCGTCAAAGGCTTTAACTTTGGTATCGACTTCACGGGCGGCACGATTATTGAATTGCGCTTTGAAAAAGCGGCCTCGATTGCAGAGGTGCGCGAAGTTATGAAAGGGTATAATCTTGACAACAGCATGATTCAGCTTTCCGGTGATGCAAGTGACGCGACGGAGGCGCGGGACGTGATGATTCGTACCGTCGACTTGGAGGAGAATGACCGCAAAGCGATCATGGCGTCGCTGAAAGACAAACTTGGCGGTTACGTAGTGCTCCGTGAGGAAAAAGTCGGTGCGACGATGGGCTCGGAGCTTTTGATGAACGCGGCGATGGCAACGTTGCTCTCTTGGCTCCTGATCGTCGCTTATGTATCCTTCCGATTTGAGTTTCGATTCGGCATTGCAGCGGTATTGGCGCTTGTTCATGACGTGCTCGTCGTGCTCGGCGTTTTCTCCATATTGCAGAAACAGGTGGATTCTTCCTTTGTTGCGGCCCTGCTCACGATTGTCGGTTATTCCATTAACGATACCATCGTTATTTTTGACCGGATTCGTGAAAATCTGCGTCTGCATTTCCGGCGCGGCGGCGACGTCGTCGAGTTGGCGAACCGCAGTATTTACCAGACCTTGACGCGATCCCTTTATACGGTTCTCACGGTGTTGTTCACGACATTCGCGCTGTACTGGT